>JABABH010000079.1 GCA_014238325.1 Coxiellaceae bacterium
GCGAAAAATAAATGTTCGCTCAGCCACTTAAGAGGAAAATCGCGGTTTTCCCCTTAAGCATCCCCTTCCAGGGTATGCTTCGCATCTTGAAGTGGGATGGGTATACAAGATGGGTTGCACTGACATAAACGCCAGCATTTGTCACTTTTTATATGGCTGGATATTTTCCAGGAGAAGAGTGGGAGAGAGATCAACACCATTTTCCCAACAAATTGTCCCGATATCAGGATTAACAGTGACACGTGAAAAAAAGGCATGATTTTTAAGTGGTGCAAACACACCCTCAAATGGTACAAGTCTAGAGATATCAACCACACCTTTAGCTCCGTCATTAAACTGTAAATACAGCACGTAATCCTTTACTAGCTCAACTTTAATAATATCAGCATGACAACACTTTAATCTCATTTTGACGACTCCAATGGTGCAATTGGTTTGAGCACCTGCAGTTGTTCTGCTCATTTCCAATCATCCATTAGCTCATCTTGATGTATACTTGCCCACTCAACAACTAAGCCAAAAACTTTGGGTGGCAGTGTACCGTCCAAAAGCGCAAGATTTTTAATTGAAATGGCTGCTTTATATTCATTATAGCGCACATGGAAATGTGGAGGATTATGTTCCCGATAGTACATGGCAATAATAATCCCAAGAAATCGACTAATTTCAGGCACTTAATTTTCCTATCAACAAAAGAGTATTATTTAAGCATCATTATAACGGATGTACTAGATATACACAATATTTCCGATTATTCCTATAATCTTTTAAATTAAAAATCCTGTAGAGCTAGCTAGCATCATTGGCACTAAAGTCTCTGCTTCACGGCTTCAGCTTTAACGCTCCGATTTAGAATATAGCTAATGGTGACAAAACTCTCTTTGAAAGAGATAGCATGATAGGTTCACTATCAAGGCCAGGTTCTGTTGCTCATGGGACTTAACGCATCGATCGGTTGTTTTTTATGAAAAAGCTTCACAATCCTCATGATAAATATTTCCGTCTTGCCATGTCTGATGTGCGCGTAGCGACGGAATTCTTTGAAGCATACCCTCTGTGCCAGGGACATTGAGACAAAAACCTGTTAAAAGATAAGAAGTAAGGGTGGTAAGGAAATGTACAACAATGAATCTAAAAAAAGAAGATGTAGTCGACAAGTCTGATAAAAGACCAAGCCCAGCAGCAAATTGCGCGAAATAGGTTGGAGCAACAAGCCGATCCACGGTTTGTCTCGAAGGTGACAGGTCTCTCTTTGAAAGAGATTGAACTATTGGCTCAATACCAAGATTAAGCTGGGAGGGCTCTTCAGCCCTATCCCATTGCTATACTATCATGTCTTTCTACCCATAAAACTGATATAATCTTGCTCATATTGGCAGATATGGCCAGCAAAGACATGCTTTTACATCTACCAACGTCATCCCCATATCATGCCATTGCGCAAATCTGCTAACGGGCCCTACTACCATCGCCATTATCATGTAGGTAGCGCACTTTATAGCAAAATATAGCCTCAAGGCAACGACTGATTGCCAGCATAGAACTGGCATATTACAAGGTCATCAATCTCATGAAAAAATGGTTAATAGGGAGTACATTGAGCATACTCCTGATCGTCATCATAGGTGCTGCCCTGTTGCTGTCGCGACGGCGCCACCCATCCATACCCCCCTTGATCACGGCGACTCGTGGCACACTCACAGAAACCGCTACCGCTGCTGGCAATATCGTCCCCAAAAAAATTATTACGATAAAATCAGACGTATCAGGGATCGCTAAAACCATCAGCGCCCATGCAGGTGATGCCATTAGCCCCCACGAATTACTCGTACAGATCCAGCAAAATAAGCCCCCCGAACAACAAGCCGAACTCATCAGCGAATTCAAGCAAGCAAAAGCAGAAAAAATAAATGCAGCACAGCAATTAGCGAATTACACGGAACTATTAAAACATAAGCTGATCACCTCTCATTATAATGACTATATCCTCGCCCAAAAAAATTATGACACTCAGTCCATTACTTATGAGCTGAAAAAACAGCAATTAGACCTATACCAGCATGGCGAAACCATGGTGAACGGCAAACGCATCAAAAGTGAAGTCACCAGCCCAGTGCAAGGCTATATTTTACAGCGCTTTATTAACACGGGGGACAGCATTAATGCCATGGGGGAAAATCAGCCTGCCACCCCGCTATTTACCGTGGCCGATATGCATGATCTGATTTTCCGAGGCTCTGTTGATGAGGCTTATGCGGCCCAAATTAAAATTGGAGCACCGGCGATCATCACCATCGCTGCTTTGCCCAATATAAAAATTGCTGGACAAATCACCTCCGTTGCTCTGCAATCTGATCAAGAAAATCAGGTATCTAGCGCGAGCAAAGATGCTGCCAACGCAAGCGCTAACTCCCCATTCAACGTAGGCTTTCAAATTGAAATTGGAAAACTCAAGATTCCCAAACACCTGCGCTTATTATCCGGTTATTCAGCAACTGCAACGATTACCTTAAAAACAGCAACACATGTCTTGATTATTCCATCACGCGTCTTAATGGATCACCATCATCAAATGGCAGTCCGGTTATATGAAGGGCCCAGGCAGAAGACTAAAATCGTGCCGGTGACGCTCGGCATCACACAAGCTGATCAGGTTGTTGTCACACACGGATTATCCGAGCAGGATCGCATCATCGATATCAGTGCTTTACCTACAGATTCAGATTGAGGGTTCATCCACACCGCAGTGACATACCATGAATATGAATTTATCTACTAAAATACCCACGACCCAACCTCGATGCTTGAAGCGCCATGCCATCTTTTTTTTTCTACGCTGGACCTTAGCATTCAGCCTACTCAGCAGTATCACCCTACCCGTGCTCGCACATATGCCCCCATCATTGCCTACAACCACGCATTTGCTCGATATCTATGAGCATGCCCTAAATTTTAATCCTGCTTATCTACGCGAAAAACTCAACAGTGAAAGTGACCAAGAAGCTGTAACTCTACAACAAGCCTCTCTATTGCCCCATATTGGCCTACAAGGTGATATCAACAATACTGCACCCACTTTCAAAAATCCTACTATTAGTGTGCAGCAACCCTTATTGGATCTATCAAATTGGAACAAACTCTCCGAGGCAAAAACAGTAGCCATGCTCAGCTTATTAAAAATTTCACA
>JABABH010000080.1 GCA_014238325.1 Coxiellaceae bacterium
CGTTGGCGTGGTCGTATATACACGAGTGCAGGCCCCCCTCTTTTGTGGACAGGCATTTAAGGCAGGCACACCGCTTTTTCTTATTTTTGCACGCCGCGGCTTTCGTACGAGCTGATTAATTCTCGCCATTTTGATATCCTCTCTAAAACCATATTTTTCAATGTCATAGCGTTGCGTTTATCAAAAAGACAACTTATTAACATCGTTCGATCTATTCAAATTCTTTAAGACACGTCTACCTATTAAGATAAATTTGTCCAAAAAACAAACAAACCACACTGCTGCTTATCTCATCAAAAATATTTAGCAGGCCCGCTTTTCCACTCATTTATCTAGATGACGACGTCGCCATAATGAAAAGACAGAGCGGGGATTCTAAATTAATGAGAACCGGTTCGTCAAGCAAGAATTGTACGCTTGACGTTGAAATGTGTTGTTTACCCATCTACAAGTCATCATTCACACAGAACCATGGCTGCGATAGCTATCTATCACAGCCATGGCTCAGTATCTAGAACTTATTTATCCTTCTTTTCTGAGTCGTCAGCAGCCTTAAAGGCATCACTCAGCGCCTGAGTGACATCATCAGCAGTCAACACAGGATCTTTTGCTGTTACTCGCTCCGCTGCAGAACGCCGAGCTTTCTGACGCTCCTTATGCCGTAAATAACCCGTCCCTGCTGGAATTAAACGCCCTACAATCACATTTTCTTTTAATCCACGAAGCTCGTCGCGTGCACCCGCAACAGATCCTGCAGTTAAGACACGCGTCGTTTCCTGGAAAGAAGAAGATGATAAGAAGGAATTCGTACCCAAAGCAGTTTTAGTAATACCCAGCAATACCGGCGCACACTGAATTAAACTCACACCAGCCTCTTCTGCTTTCTTATTTTCTTCTCGCACACGAGAACGCTCGATCTGCTCTCCTAGCAACAATTTGGTCTCACCTGGATGTACAATCACGACTTTTCGAAGCATTTGACGAATAATCACCTCGATATGTTTATCGTTAATACGAACACCTTGTAGACGATACACTTCCTGCACTTCATTCACTATGTAATTGGCTAGCGTATTCACACCCAGCAATCTAAGGATATCGTGAGGATCTCTAGGACCTTCAGAAATCACTTCTCCTTTTTCGACTGATTCACCTTCAAAGACATCAAGACGTCGCCACTTTGGAATCAAAGCCTCGTACACAGTACCATCGGTTGCCGTGATAATTAAACGACCCTTATCTTTAGTATCTTTACCAAAGCTCACGACTCCTGAGATTTCTGCTAAAATCGCAGCGTCTTTAGGCGAACGAGCCTCAAACAAATCAGCAACTCGCGGTAGACCACCCGTAATATCACGAGTTTTTGAGGTCTCTTGTGGAATACGTGCCAAGACATCGCCTGCCACAACCTGGCTACCATCTATCTTGTTTAATATCGCACCTTCCGGCAAGAAGTATTGAGCTGGCATCGTGCCACCCGGTAAATAGACATCATTGCCTTCTTTATCAACCAGTTTGAGCATGGCACGTAGCTCTTTCCCTGAGGTGCTACGCTGACGTGATGCTGTGACAACCGTACTCGTCAACCCCGTCAATTCATCTACTTGTTGATGAACGGTGACCCCATCGATTAAGTCAATACATTGAAGGACACCCGAAACTTCAGTGATAATCGGATGGGTATGAGGATCCCATTGCGCTACAACTTGACCGGCTTTAACTTGTTCTCGATCATGCACACTAATCACTGCGCCATAAGGCACTTTATAGTGCTCACGTTCACTACCTGCCAAATCATGTAAGACTAATTCACCAGATCTAGAAATTGCTACTAAATGGCCATTAGGTCGTTCCACCGTTTTTAAATTACGCAAAATAACATAACCATTTGATTTTACAGTTATATTATTGGCAGCAGTTGACCTTGATGCAGCACCACCGATGTGGAAGGTACGCATGGTTAACTGAGTCCCCGGCTCACCAATGGACTGCGCGGCTACAACCCCTACAGCTTCTCCAATATTCACCATATGGCCACGGGCCAAGTCACGGCCGTAACACATCGCACAAATACCATAAGCTGCGCTACACGTGATCGCAGAACGCACGACAACACGATCGATACTATGTTCTTCCAGCATATTAGAGCGATGCTCATCAAGCATCATTCCTCTCGGAAAGAGCTCTTCTTCTCCCTTAGGGTCCATCACTGGCTCTGCTAATACACGGCCCAAGACTCTTTCACGCAATGGCTCAACAACGTCTCCCCCTTCAACATGTGGGGTCATCTCGATGCCAGATAATACGCCACAATCCTGTTCAGTGACGACAAGATCCTGTGCAACGTCAACGAGTCTGCGCGTGAGATAACCAGAATTCGCTGTTTTCAAAGCGGTATCAGCCAATCCCTTTCTAGCACCATGTGTCGAAATAAAATACTGGAGTACATTAAGTCCTTCACGGAAGTTCGCCGTAATTGGCGTTTCGATAATCGTACCATCCGGTGTTGCCATCAAGCCACGCATACCTGCTAATTGACGGATTTGCGCCGCTGACCCTCGCGCCCCTGAATCGGACATCATGTATATCGAGTTGAAGGATGGCTGGGAAATCAGATCGCCCTTGACATCTCTTACGAACTCCTCAGCTATCTTTTCCATCATAGCTTTAGCCACTTGATCATTCGTTCGAGACCAAATATCGATGACCTTATTATAACGTTCACCTTGAGTCACCAAACCTGAAGCATACTGCTGCTCAATCTCAAGCACCTCTTTCTCAGCATCTTCTACAATTTTCTCTTTTTCATCAGGCACTACCAAGTCATCTATCCCTATCGATACACCAGAAATAGTAGCGTAATGGAAGCCCATATACATTAATTGATCTGCAAAAACAGAGGTCGCTTTCAAACCTAAATTTCGGTAACAAATATCCAGTAATTCAGAAATCGCTTTCTTAGTCATCGGTCTGTCAATCAATCCAAAAGATAAACCTTTAGGCACAATATCCCACAACAAGGCACGACCTGCAGTCGTATTGACTAATCGTGTATGCTCTTCGATTGACTCTAATTCACTCACCACACTTTCTTGAATACGAACCCTTACACGAGCATGTAAGTCGAGCACATCATTTTCGTAGGCACATAATACCTCAGAAATAGAGGCAAAAATCATACCTTCGCCTTTAGCATTCAGCCGCTCTCGTGTCATATAGTACAAGCCTAAAACAACGTCCTGAGTCGGTACAATGATAGGTTCTCCATTTGCAGGATGAAGAATGTTATTCGTGGACATCATCAAGGAACGAGCTTCTAATTGTGCCTCTAAGGTCAGAGGCACGTGGACTGCCATCTGATCTCCATCAAAGTCCGCATTATAAGCAGTACATACCAGAGGATGTAATTGTATCGCTTTCCCTTCAATTAATACTGGCTCAAACGCTTGTATCCCTAAACGGTGCAAGGTTGGCGCTCGATTTAATAGAATCGGATGTTGCCGAATAACTTCTTCTAAAATATCCCATACTTCAGGCGCCTCATGATCCACCATTTTCTTAGCTGCCCGTATAGTCGTAGCTAAGCCTCTAAATTGCAATTTACTGAAAATGAATGGCTTAAATAATTCTAATGCCATTTTCTTCGGTAAACCAGCCTGATGTAATCGTAATGTCGGACCCACTACGATCACTGAACGTCCAGAGTAATCAACCCGTTTACCCAATAAATTTTGGCGAAAACGACCCGATTTACCTTTAATCATATCGGATAAGGATTTTAATGGACGACGATTTGGACCCAATATGGCACGACCACGACGACCGTTGTCAAGCAGAGCATCCACAGCCTCTTGTAACATACGTTTTTCATTACGCACAATGATATCTGGAGCTTGTAGCTCTAATAATCTTTTGAGTCGATTATTACGATTGATCACTCGACGATATAAATCATTTAAATCGGAGGTTGCAAATCTACCCGCATCAAGTGGAACCAATGGACGTAAATCCGGAGGTAGAACAGGCAAGACCGTTAGAATCGTCCATTCTTGTTTATTACCAGATTCATAGAAAGCAGTCAGTACTTTGAGACGCTTGGTTAGCTTTTTAATCTTCGTATCTGAAGTAGAACGCTCGAGCTCTCCCCGAATATGGTCTATCTCTGTTTTTAAATCGAGAGCTTTTAAAAGCTTCAAGAGGGCTTCTGCACCAATAGCTGCCTCAAAACCACCGCCATGTTCTTCAAAAGCATCTGAATAAGCTTCTTCAGACAGCAGCGCCCTAGGCTCAAGATCCGTCATACCAGGATCGATCACAACATAAGCTTCAAAATATAAAACGCGTTCCACATCCCGCAGTGTCATATCAAGCAAGGCACTGATGCGAGAAGGCAAGGATTTCAGGTACCATATATGCGCGACTGGAGCCGCCAATTCGATATGGCCCATACGCTCACGACGAACACTCGATACCGTCAGCTCCACTTTACATTTGTCACAAACCCTACCACGTGTTTTATTACGCTTATATTTCAGGCATATACACACATAATCTTGAATAGGGCCAAATATCTTAGCACAAAACAAGCCATCCATTTCTGGTTTTAAGGTTCGATAATTAATAGTCTCTGCTTTTTTAACTTCGCCATACGACCATGCACGAATTTTTTCAGGAGACGCCAAAGAAATTCTCAGAGCATCAAACTCATTAGGGCGATGCCCCGGATTCATGCAATCAATTAATCTAGCAAGTGGCGCTTTGACAGCAGCATTCATATTGAAATCTCTCCTCTGCTCATTAAGAAAACCAGTGATTGATTTTTGCTAATCATACTCTTCTGTAGTTAAATCAACGGCAAGAGAATATATTTCTTTACATAGCACATTAAAAGACTCCGGAATACCAGCCGCCATGGTATGATCCCCTTTCACAATGTTTTTAAACATCGTGGTACGCCCCTCTACATTATCTGATTTTACTGTCAGTATTTCTTTCAAAATATAAGCAGCACCAAAAGCTTCCAATGCCCAAACCTCCATCTCACCAAATCGCTGACCACCAAATTGCGCCTTCCCACCCAAAGGTTGCTGTGTTACCAAACTATAAGACCCGGTAGAACGTGCATGCATCTTATCATCAACTAAATGATTTAACTTGAGCATGTACATATAACCCACTGTCACTTCTCGATCAAATTTTCTGCCAGTCCTTCCATCGTACAAGCTTGTTTGACCCGATTCTGGTAAATCTGCCATCTTTAATAGCGTCTTAATTTCCTGTTCAGTAGCACCGTCGAATACAGGAGAAGCAATAGGCACACCATGACTTAAATTGCTAGCCAATACTGCCACTTCCGAATCATTGAGCGCATCAAGATCAAATCTTTGAGCTTGGCTCAATCCATAGATGGGCTCTAAAGCCTGTCTGATTTCTTGTACAGTGGCTTGTCTATCGAGCAATTTCGAAATATTATTGCCCAAGCCTTTTGCTGCCCAACCTAAATGGGTCTCCAATACTTGGCCAATATTCATGCGTGACGGAACACCTAGGGGATTTAATACAATATCGATAGGAGTACCATCTTTTAAATAAGGCATGTCTTCAACTGGGACAATAGTAGAAACCACACCCTTGTTACCATGGCGACCAGCCATTTTATCACCGGGTTGAATAGGCCTTTTAACGGCTAGATACACTTTCACAATCTTAATCACGCCCGGCGCTAAATCATCGCCTTGAGAGACTTTCAAATTCAGCGCTTTCATTTTTTCCTCATGCGCTGCCAGCAATTCCTTATATCGAGCATGAGCCGCCTCTACGCGTTGCGTCAACTCTTCATCGATAAGGCGGATAGCAAACCACTGATCACGCTGGATTTGCTCTAGATAGCCTGCCGTAATTTCCTCACCTTGTTGCAAAGGCATCAATCCACCACTGGCCGGCTGTCCCAGCAATAGGGCTTCTAAATTAGTAAATAAGCCATCTTCAGAAATACGCAACTCATCATGTAAATCTTTTTTCGCTCTGGCTAGATCTGCTTCCTGAATCTCCAAGGCACGCTGATCTTTCTTCACACCTTCTCGCGTAAAAGTACGCACATCAATCACGGTCCCATTCACACCTGGAGTGACACGCAAAGAAGTATCCTTGACGTCTGAAGCCTTTTCTCCAAAAATAGCACGCAATAATTTTTCTTCAGAGGTCAGTTGCGTCTCCCCTTTAGGGGTCACCTTACCCACTAAAATATCGCCCGGGATGAGAGCCGCACCAATATGAACGATGCCTGACTCATCAAGCTTAGCTAAGGCACTTTCACCTATATTGGGGATGTCCGCTGTAATTTCTTCCTGCCCTAACTTTGTATCACGGGCAATACAAGTGAGCTCTTGAATATGAATGGTAGTAAAACGATCCTGCTCTACAACTCGCTCGGAGATTAAAATCGAGTCTTCAAAGTTATAGCCATTCCACGGCATAAATGCGACCAATAAATTCTGGCCTAAAGCCAGCTCTCCCAGATCGGTAGAAGGTCCATCTGCAAGCACATCACCCGGTTGCACTCGATCACCTAGCTCTACGATGGGACGCTGGTTAATACAAGTATTTTGGTTAGAACGGACAAACTTAGTCAGATTATAAATATCTACACCAATATCATTCAAACCAGAAACTTCTACATCAACTCGCACAACAATACGAGAGGCGTCAACAGAATCAATGACGCCGGGGCGCTTTGCAATCACCGTGACCCCTGAATCTATGGCCACAACTCGCTCTATACCTGTTCCCACCAAGGGTTTCTCAGGCTTAATAGTAGGCACAGCCTGTCGCTGCATATTGGAACCCATTAACGCTCGATTCGCATCATCATGCTCTAAAAATGGAATCAAGGAGGCAGCAACGGAAACAATTTGCTTAGGAGATACATCCATATAATTGACTTTATCAGGTGTCGTGAGCACAGAATCCCCTTGATAACGGCACGCAACAAGATCACTGATTAAGCGACCCTTTTCTTTTACATCCAAGGTCGTATTAGCCTGTGCGATATAAAACTGACCCTCCTCTATCGCCGACAAATACTCAATTTCATCGGTTACTACCCCAGCAGCTACTTTACGATACGGTGTTTCTAAGAAACCATAATGATTCGTCCGCGCAAACACAGCTAACGAATTAATTAAGCCAATATTTGGGCCTTCAGGTGTTTCAATGGGACACAAACGACCATAGTGAGTTGGATGAACATCACGCACTTCAAACCCAGCACGCTCACGCGTCAAGCCACCCGGGCCCAAGGCAGAAATACGACGCTTATGAGTCACTTCAGATAAGGGATTATTTTGATCCATAAACTGAGATAATTGACTGGATCCAAAAAACTCCTTAATCGCCGCAGAGACAGGTTTAGCATTCACAAGATCTTGAGGCATTAAAGTATCAAGGTCCGCTAAACTCAGACGGTCTTTTACCGCACGCTCAACACGTACCAATCCGACCCGAAATTGGTTTTCAGCCATTTCACCAATACTACGAACACGACGATTCCCCAAGTGATCAATATCATCAATATTACCTTTACCATCGCGAATATCGACCAATAAACGCAATACAGCAATAATATCTTCTTTGGATAAAAGCGATGAACCTTCCAGATCTTGACGACCCACCCGTAGGTTGAATTTCATTCTACCCACAGCTGATAAATCATAGCGCTCTTCAGAGAAAAAGAGATTATGAAATAATACTTCTGCTGCCTCTTTGGTAGGAGGTTCTCCTGGACGCATAATACGATAAATTTCAACCAAAGCCTCTAATTGGTTGGTGGCCGTATCTAGGCGCAAGGTATCTGAAATATAGGGACCACATTCAATTTCATTCGTATAAAGTGTATGTAACTCCGTAATATTTTTCAGCCTCAGCTGCTTAACAAGCTCTGCCGTAATTTGATCATTAGCATGAGCTATAATCTCACCGGTTTCGGTATCAAAAATGGTTTTCGCTACCACCATGCCATAAAGATAGTCATCCGGTACATGTAACTTATCAATAGCAGCCTTTTCAATTAAACGGATATGGCGGGCGGAAATACGTCGATTAACCTCTATAATGAGTTTTCCTGACTGATCTTTAATCGATACGGCTGATAAAGTACCCCGTAAACGGTGGGGTATCAGGGCTAAGGTCAAGCCTTCTTGATTCACAGCAAATATATTGGCATGATAGAAAATATCTAAAATTTGCTCGGTGTCATAGTTCAAGGCACGCAAAATAACCGTAGCTGGTAATTTACGACGACGATCTATACGAACAAAGAGGCAATCTTTAGGGTCAAACTCAAAGTCTAACCACGAGCCTCGATACGGAATGACTCGAGCTGAATATAACAGTTTACCAGAAGAATGAGTCTTCCCATTATCATGCTCAACAAAAGCCCCAGGAGCACGATGCAATTGAGACACTACAACTCGCTCTATCCCATTAATAACCACGCTACCCGTCTGCGTCATTAATGGAATTTCTCCCATATAGACTTCTTGCTCTTTAATATCCTTAATGACCGGGCCAGAGGACGCTGGTGCATCGCGATCATAAATAATGAGACGCATCTTAACTTTTAAGGAATCAGCGTAGGTTAAACCTCGCAACTTACATTCTGATACATTAAATAAACGCTCTCCTAAACGATAACCAACATACTCAATTCTTGCATGTCCCGAATAACTTGTAATCGGAAAAACAGATCGAAAAGCAGCGTGTACCCCGCAAAGTTCACGAGCATCTGGTGCCACATTTTTTTGCAAAAAACGATCATAAGAATCGATCTGGATCTGAAGCAAATAAGGCGAATTTAATACCTCTGCTTCACGCTTACCTAAATTAAGGCGCGCACGCTTTTTTCCAGGATAAGATATTAAATTCTGAACTTTATTACTCATTAAGCCATACACCTCGCCAAACAATAAATGCAAACCAGCTCCCCATGCTCATTGCTGCCTGAGAGCGAACTGTGAAACCACCAAAGAGTCGTTATTTTACTTCAATTTCAGCTCCAGATGATTCCAAGGTTTGCTTCAGCTTATCGGCCTCATCTTTACTGAGTCCTTCTTTGATCACAGCTGGCGCAGACTCAACGAGGTCTTTAGCTTCTTTCAACGATAGAGATGGAATAGCCCCACGTAAATTTTTAATCACTTCAATCTTTTTAGGGCCAACGCTTTTTATCATAAGGGTAAATTCAGTTTGCTCTTCAGCAGGAGCCGCTTCGTCACTAGCAGCAGCTGCTACTGCCACGGTAGGTTGGGCGGAGACCCCGAATTTCTCTTCCATGTCCTTGACCAATTCCACCACTTCCATCACAGACATATTTGCAACGCCTTCTAAAATTTGCTCTTTTGTTATACCAGCCATTTTGTTCAATACTCCACAGGTTTGATGTTAAATACTTAAGCCACTTTTTTCTTAGATTCAGCAACCATCCATAAGACACGTGCGACTTGTGCCACTGGCTCATTCAAGGTCCGCACGAATTTCGTCACAGGAGCCGATATCACCGAAGCTAATAGCCCCAAAGCTTCTTTATGATTCGGTAAACTTGCAATTTCTTTCAATTGATTTGGCGAAAATAACTGACCGTTAATAGCCAATCCTTTTACATTAAACTGCTCATACTCCTTCAAAAAATTAACAAGTAATCGGGCAGCATCACCAGGATTCTCCTGAGAAAAAAGCAAAACTATAGGGCCCGTTAATATGGGATCAAGACAAGCATAGGCCGTATCTTGAATCGCCCGACGAACTAAGGTGTTCCTATAGACGCGAACCACCACCCCCTCTTCATGCGCCGACTGTCGAAGCTGAGTCATAGCATCAACAGTTAACCCCCTATACTCTCCAGCTACAACCGATAGTGCTTGACGGATAGTTCCCGACAATTCTTCCACTATCGTTGTTTTCTGCTCAAAATTCAAAGCCACTATTTACTCTCCACACACATAATTCATATCAAAGTAAGCATTCTTATCAAGCCAAATACATCTCGTCAAAACAACCACGCCTAACTGATGAGGCTCAAAATACTGCATACAAATCGCACAAAAATCATAATCACATATTATTTACAATTGAACTGCCCAAACAACGTCAAGCACCGGTTTCGAAATAACGACACCTCAACCATACAAATACATCAAATGCCCATATCTCACACTGAATCGCCATCGTCATGCGGACTATAGTATCCTGCGTGCATATATCTTAGAAACTCACCCATAGCGCTACTTGAATATATACAAACGACATAAAAAGCAGAAAACCATTCCAACATAACTAAAGACAGGCCACTGAGATCGACTAGCTTCACATAGATCGATATCAATAGGGCATTCCAAATGATCACCTATTGCGCGCTATAGCAATACCGCTAAGGTTGACAAATCAACATGAATACCGACCCCCATTGTACTATTAATGATCAACTTTTTGAAATATGCCCCTTTAACCGTCATATTTTTTTTATGATTTTTTATATCACGCAAAACAGCATCCAAATTTTCCTTTAAAGCAGACTCTGAAAAATCCGCTTTCCCGATCGAAACATGAATGATAGCACCTTTATCTGTACGATAGCGAACTTGCCCTTGCTTCGCATGCTGAACCGCCGTTGACACATCTTTACTCACGGTTCCAAATTTTGGATTCGGCATCAAACCACGAGGCCCCAAAATCGCACCTAACTGAGCAACCTTTGGCATACACTCCGGTGTCGCAATCAATAAATCAAACAGTATATTTCCTTTTTGAATCTCCTCTACTAGATCTTCTAAACCTGCCCGATCTGCTCCAGCTGCTAAGGCATCATCGACTTGCTGACCTTGAGCAAAAACTGCAACCCGCACTGTGCGCCCCGTCCCATTTGGCAATATTGTGCTCCCGCGAACCACTTGATCGGATTGTCGAGGATTGACACCTAAGCTCAATGCCACATCTATGGACTCATTAAATTTTGACGTTGAACAAGATTTAACCAAAGACAAAGCTTCAGTGATGTTATAAAGCTGATTTCTGTCTATCTGATCAATCAATTCACGCCGTCTTTTTGTCACCTGCACCATATCACGCTTTCTCCTGGCTATCTTCAACATGAATACCCATGCTCCGGGCTGTTCCCGCAATAGTACGAATGCGGGCCTCGCGGTCATGTGCCGTTAAATCTGGAAATTTTAAATCTGCAATCTCCCCTAATATGGCTTGAGTCACCGTTCCCACCTTCTCCGAATTAGGGCGTGCGCTACCTTTTTGAAGATTTAAATGTTTTTTTAACAAAACCGATGCCGGTGGGGTTTTAGTAATGAAAGAAAAACTGCGATCAGTGTACACCGTAATCACCACTGTAATCGGCAATCCCTTCTCAATAGTTTGAGTTCTATCATTAAAAGCCTTACAAAACTCCATAATATTGACCCCTTGTTGCCCCAACGCAGGACCAACCGGAGGGCTTGGATTTGCTTGACCAGCTTTTACTTGCAGTCGCACATAAGCTTTAATTTTCTTTTTCGCCATGATTACTTTCTCCAACCCTCTAACTTGAAACGGGTCTCACCCTTTAAAATATGTATTTATTCTTTTTCAACTTCGCCAAAATTCAATTCAACTGGAACAGAACGGCCGAAAATGAGCACAGAAACCCGCAAACGACTTTTTTCATAATTCACATCTGAGACGACGCCCGTGAAACCCAAGAAAGGCTCCACTTTGACACGTACCACTTCCCCGGGCTCAAACAGAACTTTAGGCTTCGGTTTGAGCTCACCTTCTTTCATTTGATTACAAATTTTATCAACTTCTGCTTGACTGATGGCCCCACCAATAAAGCCCAAAACCCGTGGAATACTGCGGACTAAATGCCAAGTCGTGTCATTCATTTGCATATGAACTAACAAATAGCCAGGATAAAATTTTCGCTTACTCTTGTACTTTTTGCCAGCACGCATTTCCACAACTTCTTCTACGGGGATGATAATCTCTCCAAAATGATCCTCTAATTTTTTAGCACGCACACGTGCCGTTAACAAATCGGAAACGTAATTTTCATATCCCGCGTAGGCGTGAATAAAATACCAATTTTTATCTTGCTCTGCCATTACTCTGTCCTCTATCCCCTTTGTCCTGTTAACCAAGCCATGACCCAGAAGAAAAAGCTATCTAACCCCCATAAAAGCAGGGAAACAAGGATAATCGCAGCAATAACAATGAAAGTTGTTTGTACAGTTTCTCTTCGACTTGGCCAAGAAACGCGTCGCAACTCTATGCGCGCTTCTTTGATAAAACCCCAAGCACGACGACCTTTCTGAGTTTGATATCCGACAGCTAACACGATAGCGCCAATAACAATGCCCATGGCCGCACGAATACC
>JABABH010000081.1 GCA_014238325.1 Coxiellaceae bacterium
ACGGATTTTTGCAAAGGCTTTAAAGGGGCAGTCTGATTGATATTGTAGAATGCTGCTGCTCCTAGTCTGATGCGAACCCGGTTCGAAGTTGGGGCCTTTGATATCCTCCCAAATTTCTATTTTCCGCGTAGCTTGTAACTGAGCGCTGAGCGATTGATAAGTGGGTAAGCATAAATCAGATATCGGTATAGTAGGGATATCGCGAATTAAAGTACTAGGCTTTTGCGGTTGGTCAGCATCGTATTGGGCGTAACTGACAAGAATGGTGGATGCGCTGTTCAGCAGCCGCGTTTGCAGATTTTTTGCATAATCAAACTCACGTAATGCTGAGACATGAGGCAGGTTATATTGACGCTGCAGGGATAGAGATAAAAGTGGATGGGGAGCAGAGGCTGGTGGCCAGTGTGCATGGTCGAGGCCCATGATCCATAATTTATCAAAATCATGTCCGCTTGCTTCTAATATTCCTAAAATTTGTATAGATGCGTCTATTTGGCTGTCGGTTTGAAAGATGATGTTTTCGGCTAGCTGCCATAGTAGTGCGGTGGCTTCTGTTCGGGCGACAGGTGCTAATAATTGGTCTAAGCTATTAAAAGTTTCTATTAATGTTTTCCAAGTGTCCAGGCACGGTTGGTCCATAGGTGTAGATGAGCGTTGTCCTGGAAAGCCAAGCCTGTGCAGTTCTTCTGAAAATTCTTGAGACCATGCCTGAAAAGATTGTGTATGCGTTGATCTCTCCCATGCGAGCCAAGTCTGCCAGCGTTGGTATAAATTCGTGTGTGGATATGGGGCGCAGATGGGCTTGAGATACGCTAGAACTTCAGTGGCAGATAGGTCCCAGCGTCGATCATGTCGTAAGATGAGATCGAGTTGGGCGGCACAGCTTAATTCATCCAGTGTCTTGTAGAAATGCGGTGAGGATAATATTTGATGGAGCAGGGTGAGGTGACAGGCTTCCTTGTCCAATGTGAGTAAGCAATGGGCAGTTTTGACTAAGGAGGCTTGATTGAAGGGTTGACCTGCTGAAATATTAAACGGCAAGGCTGTAGTTGGAGTACCCGGAATATAACAGGTAGGGGAAAACACTTCTGAGAAAATACGTATCACTGCAGTACGGTCTGTGATGAGGCTAGGGACGATGCAACCTATATGCTGTGTTGGATCGTTGTCATATTGTTGTTTAGCCCAGCGCGCCATTGTACGTATTTCATCTTCTAGGGATGGTAAGGCAATTTGATGGGCCTGCGCCTCTCTAGTATGGGGTTGGTAGTCAGTAATCTGCACTTTAGGTGCAAGTGTATCCCATAAATTTTGCAATGCAGGCGTGATTTCATCGAAACCCACGAGAATAATGTGTTTGGGCAGAGCACATGATGTGGCGATGATCGGATTCAAATGTAGGGGTAAAGCACTGGTTGTAGCCCAACCATAGGTGGTAAGCTGAGCTTCGAACTGTTTTGCCCATGTCATAAAACATTCCGTTTCTACATAATGGTCGTGCTTGGCTAAAGGTAATCCCCAAATTTTCAGCAATTTCCAGGCATTTTGGCATAATTTTGCGAGGGCGCCACTAGCATGTTCTAGGCTATGGTCTGCCTCTTGCTTGATAATGGACTCCCACAGGCAAAGCTCTTGTAATTCTGTCAGTAAAAGGGCTGTGGTATCAGGGTGCTGGATATAGATATCCGACAGCCAACTGTAGAGTGGTAGAATGCTGGGGGTAGGCCAGGTGTGTTGACCGCGTGTAATTTGGAATTGGGCATATTGACGATGTAAATACCGAGCGAGGCGTCGGTTGGCTGTGAGCAATATCAGCTGAGGATGATCATTTAATTGATGCAGTAAGATATGATCCATGATGACTGAATAGAGGTGGGTCATCGTTTTGCTTATCGTGCTTAAATTAAGCAAAATTGCGTGTTATTTTTAATGGATTAGGCAAAAATATTACCCTTGCTCCAAGTTGCTCACAGGTATATATCGAATAATGCGACAGATGTCAAATCATTATTTCACAACCTGAATGCTGAGCTTATTTTTCCCTAACTAATTGAATTTATGTTACTAAGATTCTTTGTTTAATTTTTGCACAATCTGTTTGGACCGTTCTGATATCAATAAATTGGGAAGTCTTTCGACATAATACTCACAGAGTTATCCACAGAAATTGTG
>JABABH010000082.1 GCA_014238325.1 Coxiellaceae bacterium
ACAAGTTGATGCCGCAATTGGCGGAAAAACAGGAGTCAATCACGTTATGGGAAAAAACTTAATCGGTGCTTTTCATCAACCACAAGCGGTTATTATTGATTTAAAGACCTTAGCCACCTTGCCTGATCGAGAATATCGCGCAGGTATAGCTGAAATCATTAAAATCGCTTTAATTTGTGACCAACGATTTTTCTGTGAACTGGAACAGAAAATCGCGGCTTTGCTAGCTCGTGAACCACTCACCTTGCAGTATGTGGTGGCACGTGCTTGTGCTCTTAAAATTAGCCTGATAGCAAAGGACGTTACAGAAACCGCAGAGCAAAGAATTTTATTGAATCTAGGGCATACCTTCGCACATGCCATTGAACAAGCACTCGGCTTTGAACACTGGCTGCATGGAGAAGCCGTTGCTGTTGGTTTGATGGCCGCTGCCAAGCTCTCAGAAATCTACGGGTACCTTGAGCCTGCACTAACCCAACGTATTCATGGGCTCTTGCATCAAGCACATTTACCTACAACCCTACCTCCTGAGAGCGATCAACATGCGATCTTCTCCGCCATCCAGCGAGACAAAAAAATACTATCGAAACAAATACGCTTTATTCTACTACGAAACATCGGCGAGGCGATGGTCAGCGACACGGTCACCCATCAGAACGTCCTCCACGTACTTCGCCAATTGGGCTGCTCCTCATCCAATCGTGGCACACCCACAGGTTAATCCATTCCATAACCGCGATTCATATACCACTCGCGAATGAAGATACGACGTGGGTGATGGCGAGCGGTATACCTTGGTTTCGATGGCTGGCGAAAAATACATGTTCGCTCAGCCACTTCAAAGAAAAATCGCGGTTTTCCCCTTAAGGATCCCCATCGCGATGAGTCACTTCAAGGGCATGCTTCGCATCTTGAAGTGGGATGGATATATATTAGCTTAGCTCGCTTGTTTCTTCCCCAACTCGCTCTCGTTTTGCTTCAACCACTGTGCTCAAAAATATATGGCGATAACGCCATAATAAATAGACAGCACAGGATACGACAGCCGCTTCCAGTATATAAAAATACATGATAGGAATCATCTCACCCATGCTTAATAGTAAGTATATCGCTAAAATGATGACACCACTGAAGCTCTGAAACAGCGACTGCATTCTCGCTTGAAAAGAAAATTCAGTTAATTGCTGCGCTCGTGTAACAATTAAAGGCCACACAGATAAACCAAACCCAATAAAAAAATTGAGTATCACAGCCATAGTCATATCGCGATTCAAGCCAAATAATACGAATAATATAGCCATGAGAGTACATAGCCATTTTGTAATAGCAATAAATGGCATTTTCTTGGATAAATATGACATAACCATATTACCCAAAATAATCCCAACAGAAATAGCTGCATCAATTCCACCAAATTGACTCACAGTGGCATGCAATACATTTTTCGCAAAAGGTGCAAGCAAAATAGGCGCGGTCATAAACGCAACCAATATACATAATTGCACACTATAAATAATAATCAAATGCACGCGCGTTCTCAGATACTCCATACCCAAGACCAAGTCTTGCATTAATATTTTCATATAAGAAGCTGAATTCAAAACAGGATGATAAGACTCCTTAACACGAATTTTTATCAGCAACAAGACTGATACAAAGAACATCACCGCCACCATTAATAAGGTATTGCGCTGGGACAGCCAAGCAACTAAAAAGCCCGCGCTCCCCATCCCCATCACATTGCCGACCTCACAAGCAATATCAATCAAACTATTTGCATAAAGCAAATCTTCTGCTAACACTAATTCTCGTACTAAAGTCATCGTTGCAGGAAGATAGGCACTGAAAGCGATGCCTAAAATCAGCATTAAGACATACAAAGCGCCCACTGATAGACTATGCGAATACAACACGACAAAAAGCAGTAATACCAGACCTCGCATACCATTCCCAATCACCATCATCCATTTACGAGAGTAACGGTCTGTCACCGCCCCTAAAAAAGCACCTAAGACAATAACAGGCACCCAAAAGCAAAACATTAATAATGCCGTTGCAGATACAGAGTTATCTACCTCTAAAACCCACCAGCTCATAGCAACATAGCTAACACCAGAGGCAAAGGTCGCAAATAAGACACTCAGCAAATACCAAACCAAAGCAGGGTAGCGCAATATGCGAATATTCTTTTTAAAATCAGACATATGATACTCTTATCAATAGACAACAAGCGATCAAACTAAAAGGAAATAGGCTGACCTCTAAGCCTGTTATTAAGGCACTGATATACCCATGCCACTTCAAGATGCGAAGCATGCATTTGAAGTGACTCATCGCGATGGGGATGCTTAAGGGGAAAACCGCGATTTTTCTTTGAAGTGGCTGAGCGAACATTTATTTTTCGCCAGCCATCAAAACAAAGGTATACCGCTCGCAATCACCCATTTCGCATCTTCAGTCGCGAGCGGTATAGCACAAGATTTTTTAAAACATAGGACGCCAACCATCAGAATCAGAGCAGTGGAGGACTCCATATGAACGAATGAAACCGCCCAACTTAAGTACCTTTATTATACAGAACAATATTCAAAAATACGATAGTATCGCTATAGAGATGCGGAAGTGTCCCATTAAAATATAAAATGGTGGTGGACGGCTTGTACGAAGTATAAAAGTGAGCCGTGGGAATTGCACTCTCAAGAAGACAGCTCACTTTCCTTCCTAAAGCACCATCTGCTAACCTGTATCAGTCGATATCAGCGGTCTCCATGAAGACATGCTCCAAAGTCTCTGCTGTTGCCAATCTTTTCACCCACCTAGATAATAACTCAGAGTCGGCTTGCTCTATTTGTTGTAAGTAATGGGGTTCAAGCGCTCCAAATTTAGCCTCTAGTAATTGTTTAAAGAGCGCTAACTCTCCTGCTCGTCGACCTTCTTGGCGACCTTCTTGGCGACCCTCTTGGCGACCCTCTTGGCGACCCTCTTGGCGGCCTTTTTGTAAACCCGTTTCTCTTCCTCGTTCTTCTATACGATCGGTATAAGTCATGTGGTGTTTCTCTTCTATATCGTGAATGGCTGTGTCATATTGTAGCATGAGCTGCTTTTCTAAGGGGAGCATAAAGTCAAAGAGGTTGAGCATGCGCCCGATAGCAGCCTCAGAGAA
>JABABH010000083.1 GCA_014238325.1 Coxiellaceae bacterium
TCTATCTCAGCTACAACTCGATCAATCCTTACATTTATCGGATATTATATTGCCAAAAGGGGTAGAATTAACTCTCGCTCACTTAGACGAAGACAGCAATTCAGCTATAGTCAGCATTCATATGCCACATCTTAATACTGAAGATTTAGAGACGGAATCTGAAACGGAAGCAGCTGATGAAACCGGCGCACCCGAATCCACCGCCAATGAAGGCGAAGAAGCCCCGGAATCCGATGCTGAGCAGACATAATCACGCTTGCCACACGTGATTAAACTGATCGTTGGACTTGGTAATCCGGGTAGAAGCTATGAGCAGACGCGGCATAATGTTGGCTTTTGGCTGATCGATTCGCTTGCTCAACAACAGGCGGGTGTCGTTTTCCGCAATCATACTAAATTTTCTGCAGCTGTGGCGAAGCTCGATGGTTGCCCCCTCCTTAAACCTACGACCTTTGTGAATGATAGTGGGCAAGCAGTCTCTGCTTATACGAAATTTTATCAGCTGAAGCCTCCAGAATTATTAGTCATTCACGATGATCTCGATCTTCCCACCGGATCCATACGTCTTAAATTTGACGGGGGGCACGCCGGCCATAATGGCCTACGCAGCATTATACAGCATATAGGCCAAGCTAATTTTTATCGTTTCCGCATTGGCATTGGCCATCCTGGTCATAAAGACCGTGTCATCTCTTATGTACTCAGCGCACCGCCTCCCGAAGAGCGCACCCGTATTCTAGAAGCCATCCATGCTGGTATCATGACGCTCCCTGAATTAATGCAGGGGCATACAGAAACTGCCATGCAAATATTACACTCACGGTCATCGTCATGACCTCCACTGACTTATCATCGGAATACTATTATGAGCCTTAAATGTGGTCTAATTGGTTTACCTAATGTGGGCAAATCCACCTTGTTTAATGCGCTCACGTCTTCACGAGTCGAAGCTTCTAATTATCCATTCTGCACCATTGATCCGAATATTGCGACGGTTGCGGTACCTGATCGACGCTTGGACGCCATTGCTAAAATCGTGAAGCCTAAAAAAACTATTCCCACAACCATTGAATTCGTTGACATTGCTGGTCTTGTCTCGGGAGCCTCTCGCGGAGAGGGCTTGGGCAATTTGTTTTTAAGCCATATTCGTGAAGCAGAAGCGATTCTTCATGTCGTACGCTGTTTTGAAAACGATAATATCACCCATGTTTCAGGTCGCATCGACCCTCTGTCAGACATGACGTTGATTCACACTGAGTTGGCTTTAGCAGACCTTGATATGCTTCAAAAAGCCACCTTAAAATTAGAAAAAAATGCGAAACGCGGCGATCCTATAGCTAAGCTCACACAAACTTTATTTCAAAAGCTACAAGCCTTTTTAAACAACGGTCAATCCTTGCGCCATTTCCCTTTCACCGAAAAAGATGAAACAATACTGAAGCCCTATCCACTACTCACCAAAAAACCCACTTTGTATATAGCTAATACCGCGGGAGATGATC
Source organism: Coxiellaceae bacterium (assembly GCA_014238325.1). GTDB lineage: Bacteria > Pseudomonadota > Gammaproteobacteria > Coxiellales > Coxiellaceae > JABABH01. Next base: position 1,503 of record JABABH010000083.1, read on the forward strand.
CAGGCAGCCTAGCATTATTGCAAACCTTGCTGCAATTTGCTCAACAAGACCATAGCCAAGCGTTACCGATTGCTGCAACACTCGAAGCCGAACTTGCAGAACTTCCTCCAGAAGAACAATCTGAGTTTCTAGACAGTCTAGGACTGAAAGAACCAGGGCTCCACTCGATTATTCGGGCAGCTTATACTTTATTATCCTGTATTACTTTCTTCACTGCCGGTCCGCAAGAAGTACGAGCTTGGATTTGTCCACAAGGATTTAAAGCGCATGAAGCGGCCGGCATCATCCATAGCGATTTCCAAAAACACTTTATTCGTGCAGAAGTCATCTCCTATGAGGATTTTATACAATACCAAGGTGAACAAGGCGCCAAAGAACATGGAAAATGGCGGCTAGAAGGAAAAGACTATACCATCGTGGATGGCGATGTTATCTATTTTCGAACGAGTGCGTAAAAACAATCACGTTTCAATGCAAGAAAGAATGCTTATGTTTCATCTTGCATCTATAACCCTGCGATAAGGGGTGAGAGCTGATCGCCCTTTATGATGTGAAGCCATGGTTTCACATCAGCATTTTCAACATTCATAACAAAGATGATCGTTGAAAATAGTATCAGCTGCACACCCTTATAACTAGGTTAAACTATGGTTTACAATCTAGGCGTAGCTGTACAGGCGTTAACGGTTATACTAGCTTTTCCGTCTCTGTCCTCTATGTATATACTCTCATCAGCTGCAATTTCAACATTCTTAATCGTGAAACTTGAAAGCGTTTCTGGCATGACAACATTTTCACTTTCCTTAACACGCATACCATCGAATAGCATGTCACCGCTTTTTGACTGTAAATTTTTCGACAAAAAAGAGGCATAAGCCCCTCCACTGCCTTTAGCAGCAGCCATTTGACACTCAATATCATAACGCACGCCTTCCGTAACCCCAGAGACATCTAAATATACGACCTCTTTTGTACCCGGAGCAATCGTGTGTGGATTGGAAATGAGAGTTGGAGAAAGCTTGATGTTTGCAAAGCCACTCACCATAGCGCTTAAACCAACTAATAAAACAACACTTTCAAATATTTTTTTCATACCGAAAACTCCATGTTTACTTAAAAAATCTCCCTATCTACCACATACTCCGCCAGGATTATATGGCTTCGCGAGTATATCCAGGCATACTGGTTAAGTCAATTGCCTGTCTTAACCCCCTAAAATGTGCCCACTATGGCACGAATACACTACTCTATGCTCCCTCGAACTGCACGTGCTAAAATAGGACAACGCTATTCGAGATAGAGTAGCCATATTTATATTGATGACATCAACACGTCATACACAGCATGGTAGCTTCCTATCCTATTGACCCTAATAAACTGAGACAAGCCTAAAATGAGTGAGCATGACCTGTTTTTGATGATCATGGCCTGTATACTGATCGGGATAGCCGGAGGATGTGTCTCTGGTATTTTTGGCGGAGGAGCCGGGCTTATCAACGTCCCTGGCTTTTATTATGTGCTCCATCATTTTGCCTTAACACCTGGCCATACCATGCAAACAGCCATCACCACTGGCATGCTTTCAAGTATCTTTCTCGGAATATTATCCTCCCGTGTGCAATGGAGGCACCAGCAAATTGATTTCAAAGCATTTAAGCAGCTGCTGCCCGGCATGACCTGCGGCGCGTTACTGGCTATCTGCTTATTAAATATCATAGATAGTCGTCTTTTAAAGCAAATCTTTGGTGTTATAGTGCTCGCTATTGCCTTATGGTTTATCCTTTACCGCCAGGACAACGACAAAAAATCCTGGTCACTTTCCTCAAAAATCAACCATTTATGGAGCACTTTGCTGGCATTATTTTGGTTGATGCTGGGTGTCGCTGTCTTTACAACCCCTTATCTTTATAAATGTGGATTGGAGCTGCGACGCGCGATTGGCACCGCTACGTTAATCACCGCATTATTCTCTGCTGTCACTGGTGTATTGCTGATGGCTAGCGGATATTATTTGATTGGAGCGTCCTCTTACCATCTCGGTTATGTCAGCCTGCCCCTATTCTATAGCACCATCATTCCCAGTTGCATAGCAGGCCATTGGGGCGCACGAATCGGTATCCACATACCTAGAAGCGTCCTGAAAAACATTTATGCTGCTTTAATTTTTGTAGTCGGTGTATTGATGCTAGCCTAATGCAAGCGGACCTTTACCATCACATAAAGCGGCCCTTGGAATACTTGACTTACCGCACCAAAATCGGGACAATCCGTAGATTCATATTTCAAATAATAGACAGAAGATAGATGGGTCAACGGAATGGTACTATGGTCCATCTCAACGCTCTATTAATGGCTATGTAGCTCAGTCGGTTAGAGCACGGCATTCATAATGCCGGTGTCGGTGGTTCAAGTCCACTCATAGCCACACCAACCTGTTATACCCATTCCACTTCAAGATGCGAAGCGTGCACTTGAAGTGACTCAATCTAGATAAAAGAAAACACTTAATATACTTGTTTGATCTGCTCTTTCACTCGCTTTAATGTATCATCCGCTATACTATTTGCCACTGCTGCTCCCTCGCGTAATATTTTTTTAATATACGCTGCATCCTCTTTAAAACGAAGATGGCGCTCATACATCGGAGCCAAGAAGGGCAACACATATTCCAGTAATTTTTTCTTACAAGCTACATCGCCAATCTTCCCGTTACGATAGCGATCTTTTGCCTCGATAATCCAAGGTTCATCTTGCACAAAGGTATCGATCAACATCCATAGAGGATTGTTTTCAATACGACCAGGATCTGTAGCACGAATACGGTTCGGATCGGTATACATGGACATAATCTTTTCTTGAACGATATCAGGGGAGTCACTGAGCAGGATGGCATTATTAAGTGATTTACTCATTTTTAATAACGCACCATCTTTCCCCGGCGGGCCTAGGCCCACCAAACGTCCCACTCGTCCAATTTTAGCCATCGGGATGTCAAATAACCCTCCTGCCTGTCTGTGCTTATCATCAAGTGTGTGTGAGTCAACTCCGCAATACACCTGATTAAAGCGACGGGCAACCTCGCGGGTTAATTCTAAATGCGGCAGCTGGTCTTCACCCACCGGCACCAGCGAGGCACGCAAAGCTAAAATATCAGCAACCTGCAAAATGGGATATAATAAAAACCCCATAGAATAATGATCACCTAGGGCCTTATCTCTTATTTCAGCTTTAATCGTCGGATTACGCATGACACGAGGAAAAGGGACGAGCATGCTCAGCACGACGGCTAATTCATAAATCGCTGGTACTTCTGATTCTACGAATACAGTACAGCGCTCGGGGTCAATGCCAGCCGCAAGGTAGTCTAAAGCAATGTCTAGGGTGCTACGCTGTATCATGGCGGGTTCTGTCACCCGTGTCGTAAACGCATGCATATTCGCGAAAACGAAATAGCAGTCATAATGATCCTGCATCGCGATGCGGTTCTCCAACGAACCCACCCAATGACCCAGGTGTAGCCGCCCTGTCGTCGTATCACCGCTTAATAAGCGTGTTTTTTTTGTACTCATCACCTACTTATCATCGCGTGTTCTATCAGGGCTGTCAATCGACCTGCCACCCTCGTCTACGGATCGCGACCCGAACCCCTTCATGTTACAATCCTCCGCCATGAACATGTCCACTTTATTAACGTCGCTCAATCCTCCCCAAAAAGAGGCTGTCTCTTTATCCTCTACACATATATTGGTGCTAGCCGGTGCCGGCAGTGGAAAAACTCGAGTGCTAGCACATCGTATGGTGTGGCTCATTCAGGAAGCAAAGGTTGATCCCCATAATATCCTCGCTGTCACCTTCACCAATAAAGCCGCACAGGAAATGCGCGAACGCATTGGATCTTTATTATCCTATCCGGTGACAAGATTATGGATAGGGACCTTTCACGGACTAGCACACCGTTTATTACGATTACATGCGGAAGCAGCGAATCTACCGGACTCCTTTCAAATTATTGATACCGATGATCAATATCGATTAATTCGACGCATCTTGCGACATTTTAACTTGGCTGAAGAAAAATGGCCGCCCAAACAAATACTATGGTTTATCAATCAGCAAAAAGAACAAGGGCTGCGTGCACATCAAGTTCGAGCTGAAAATACACAAGCTTCTCTCGATACAGCCATCCGCGTCTACGAATATTATGAAACTCGATGCCAACAAAATGGGGTGGTCGATTTTCCAGAATTATTATTAAGGTTATTAGAATTACTACAAAAAAACAGCGATCTTCGTGAGCATTACCAACAGAAATTCCAACATATTTTAGTGGATGAGTTTCAAGATACCAATAATATTCAATATAACTGGCTGAAAATACTCTACCAACCCAATAATTGTATTATGGCGGTTGGTGACGATGATCAGTCCATTTATAGCTGGCGGGGCGCCAATATAGAAAATATCCAACGGTTTACACATGACTTTCGCCCCGTGAAAACAATACGCTTAGAACAAAATTATCGGTCCACGCAAACCATTCTCAAAGCAGCCAACGCTTTGATTGCACACAATCAGAATCGTATGGGCAAGGAGCTCTGGACAGAAGGCAACGAGGGTGACCCTATTATTCTCTATAATGCCGTCAATGAACGCGACGAAGCGCATTATATAGTTGCCAACATCCAAGCCTGGTTTGCACAAGGAAGGCAGTATACGGATGTCGCGATATTATATCGCTCCAATGCACAGTCACGCATTTTAGAAGAACGACTCTTAGATCGCCACATTCCATACCGCATTTACGGCGGTATGAAGTTCTTTGAGCGCGCAGAAATCAAAGATGCACTCGCCTATTTAAGGCTCATCGCCAATCGCCAGGATGACGGTGCCCTAGAACGCATCATCAATGTACCGACTCGTGGCATCGGAGATACGACCCTGTCACAATTACAAACCTGGGCGCGTCTACAAAGTTGTACGTTATGGAGCGCGGCCACTCAAGCGATGGATAATCCTCAGCATTTTTCACCTAAGGCGGCATCCTCCCTTCATCACTTTATGACACTGATTAATCAGCTGGATACCGAGACGACAGACCTCTCTTTAGGTGAGCAAACAAAACAAATACTCGCAAAAAGTGGTCTCGTGAATTTTTATAAAAAAGATAAAAGTGAGAAAGGTTTATCTAAGCTCGACAATCTGGAAGAATTTATTACCGCCACGACGCAATTTATTCCCAATAGCGAATTAGACTTAACCCCACTCTCAGCATTTTTATCTCATATCGCCTTAGAAACTGGAGAAGCAAGCTCAACTCCCCAGCAAACAGATTGCGTGCATCTCATGACATTACATGCTGCGAAAGGGCTAGAATTTCCTCTAGTATGTATCACCGGACTTGAAGAATATTTATTTCCCCATCGGATGTCCTCAGAAACACCGAAGGGTCTCGAGGAAGAAAGGCGCCTCTTTTACGTCGGCATGACGAGGGCCATGGAAAAACTCATCTTAACCCATGCAAACTCGCGTACCTTATATGGAAAAGAACGATATACCCACCCTTCTCGATTTATAGCTGAAATTCCAACCTCACTATTGGATATTGTCTCAACCGATAGAACAACCTCGCCTCTACGTATCAAATCACAATATCAGAAACACGGTCCATCAACGACCATCAGCTCTACCAACAAGCTCATCACAGACACCCCCTATTCCATAGGGCAACGTGTACGCCATCAAAAATTTGGCCTAGGCACCATCACCAACTATGAGGGACGAAGCGAACATGTCCGTCTACATATTCGCTTCGAAAAATATGGCGAAAAGTGGTTAGTCGCTAGCTACGCAAAATTAGAAGCCTTGACCTAACGAGGACTGGCCTATATTGCGGGATCTCCCCACTTGAGTCTGTTCTAACTGAGTCTAGAAAAACTAGAAAACCCAGAAAAACTTCTCGGAGGCTCATATTCCGGGATCTCTCCACTTGAGCCTGTTCTAGCTGACCATAGCAAACTGTCTGCTATCGGGGGCTCATCACTATAACTTTCTCCATTATTCAATAACAAAAATAAAACCTCTATCACCGCATGGGCGAAAAGAAATTAACTTAAAAAACTCAGATAAACAATATAGCTCAATAGGCCCATGAAGGATGATGATGTTCTAACTCTCGAAGCTTGCAGCCTATATTCCTTATGTCTCGAGGACTTACTGAAATAGTGCCAGCCATCTCCTATTCCCCCCCGCAGGAGATCTGTGCTTTGTCTTGTTGGAGGATATCCCAGGAGGACTGTGGACAGGCGGCTGGCTTTTGCTGAGGCACACACCATATGAGCAACGGCTGCAACTCTCCACGCAAAGAAAAAAATGGCGAAGGCATCGTATGCATGCAGTTTGTCGTATTGATCTCAGATGCAGATCTAGAAGAGATTCCAGCCGTAGCATGCGAAGCCATCAAGAAAAGAAGCAATAATCCTTTTTTTATCATACAAATATCATCCTATCCCTCAATATTTTTAATCATAAACGCGCGCATGGTCCATGCGAGATTTCCCATACTACCCCTATAACCTGAAACAATCCATAAGACGGTCAAGCGATCATTCCAGAAAATATTAGCAGCGCTGTATTATAGAATTTCTATTTTTTGACGCAATGCATTAATGATGGATCTTTCATAAGTGCATCCCAGGAGGATTGTGGGCAACCCGTTGGCTTTTGCTTCGGCACACACCATGCCTGCCAAGTACCCTTGGATTGAGAAGAGAGACAACGTTTAAAGTCCGGCACAGACAGATATTGAGGAGGTAATGCAGCCATCGCGTGTGAAGAAACCATGAAACTGATCATCAGCAAAGTTTTTTTTATCATATGACCCTCGTCTATAAGTGAATATATGGCATGCACAGAAATATGCACATGTTGATTAGATTATAAAATAGCAAGCTTAAATAATATATTTAAACAGCGCAAGAACACGCGAAAAATCTAGATTCAAACCATACAGCGACATGAGCTACCTAAATGTCGTCAGACTTAGCATCTTCAAGCACGCCATAATACTTCTGACCAATTTTAATGCGCTTGCGACCATTTTTCAAGCGCCAACGGTTGGTATCTCGTAGCGAATAGACACACCCACAATACTCTTGCTGGTAAAATTTTTCTTCTTTGGATAGTGTAATCATACGTTGAGAACCCCCGCCTTTGCGCCAATTCCAAGTCCAGTATACCATGCCCGGATATTTCTTGGCGGCTCTTATGCCAGCAAGATTAATCTGATTCATATCCTTCCATCTCGAAATACCCAAGGTACTGGAGATAACAGGGAAATCATGTTCCTGAGCATAAAGCGCCGTGCGTTCAAAACGCATATCAAAGCA
>JABABH010000084.1 GCA_014238325.1 Coxiellaceae bacterium
ATTTGTGGCCCCAGGGCCCAACCGAATAATTCTGCAACCTTTCCGCAACCTTCGCGGTGCGGAATGCGAACTCATCACCGGCAGCACACAGTATATTGATGCTCACTATGTGAGTACGCTATATCTTAATGGACACCAAATTCCTATTATGAAGACAGATGAATATAGCATCTATGGGTCACCCCATCTCAAATGCACAATGGTGAATAAAAATATTGATCTTTCAGGCACGATGACAATTAACCAAGCACGACTGCATCCTGTCAATTTTAATACCATCACCACACTACCCAGTGACGTTATTTTTATGCATCCTACAAAAAAACAATCAACATGGAAAATCAGCATGAATATGATGCTCAAATTAGGGCAGCAGGTATCCTTTTCTGCCTTAGGAGCCACTGGAAAATTATCGGGACAACTCATGCTAGATAAGAAATATCATCAACCCATCATCGCTAACGGCACCGTTCATATTCAAGATGCAACCTATAATATCAAAGAGAATACGCTTAATATTTCAAAAGATTCATCTTTTTATTATCATCACGATGCGCTCAACAATCCAAAACTCAACCTTAAAGTGACTCGCCATATTCATGTTTCTGCTGAAGAGCCTGTCAAAAATTCTCGAAAAAATACAGTAGGCTTAGTAATAGAAGGATCTTTCGCACGTCCAACTCTTAATTTATTTGCTTCTTCAACGAATATGACCTCAGCCGATATTCTTTCATATCTTTTATTTGGACATCCCGCTAATAATAATACAGCTTCTAATTTAATTCTATTAGCTGAAATTTTAGAAGATTTAAAATTAAAAAATACAGGGAAATTTAGCTATCTCCGCGAACAGATTATACAAGGATTGGGGTTGAGCGATGTCAGTTTAGCGGCAGAGGATACAGCAACGATGAAAGAAAGTGTACTAGGAGAAGGCTACCATACCTCATTGGTAGGACGTTATTTGACGCCCCATATTTATGTACAATATAATCGTGGCATTATTACACCCTTAGATATTATACAAGTGCGCTATCTCATTTCTAAAAACTGGGCTATCCAAACGGAAACGAGCAGTGTCGGCAGTGGTGGTGATATTTTATATACTATAAAACGTAATTAAATCCAGCACCATCATCCTACCAAACTCGATACCATTTGATCATAACGACGATAGCAACACAGCTTATGCCCCAACATTATGCGATGATTTAAGCACTTTCTAGTGAGGGTATCTCGGAGGATTGGAAATTGAATCGATAACGTAACCACCATAACAAAAAGAGAGCAGGCGCCCCTAACATAGCTGTAAAAAGATAAAACTGAGCCCAACCCCAATGATGCACTAATACAGGAACAATAGGTCCTGCAAACACACGGCCCAATGCCGTCAACGCGGAAAAGAAAGCATACTGGGTTGCAGAATATTTATGATTGCACAGCTTCATCACAAAAACGACTAAGGCCAACATACTCAAGCCAGAACAAAAATACTCACAGAATATAGCCAATACAGCACATATATAATTCTTTTCCATTAAAGCCAACGACATATAGCATAAATTAGACAGAGCTTGTAATAGACCAAAAATCATTAATGCGCGAAATAAGCCTATCAAGGGCAATACAGCACCCGCTGCGATACCGCCTAGAATAGTCGCCGACAAGGCCACTAATTTATACATGACCCCCAGCTCGACTAGAGTAAAACCTATATTACGAATGAGAAAAGTCGTATTTAGTGCAAAAGCTAAAGCATCTGGTAACTTATACAATATAATAAACATGAATATTATCAGTACATGCTTACGTTTCAGGATGTCGCGAAAAGGATCCGAGCATGCTGCTCGCCAGGTAGCAGGTTGATTCTCTTGATAATCGCATGCCGGCGCATATATCGTTGCTATCATAGCCATCATAATACATGCAGCCATCATTAAATACGTTCCCTTCCATCCCATATGTGCAGCTAATAACAATGCCAATCCACCACCGACCAACATAGCGATACGATATCCTATGGTCATCACGGCCACCCCTGGACCACGTTCTGCAACATGCAACAGATCAACGCGATAAGCATCTATCGCGATATCTTGAGAGGCTGAAAAGAAAGCAACACATAATGCCAGGCAAGCCAGCAAACTCGGCTCCCGATTGGGTGATAGAAAAGCCATCATAACGAGCCCCACAGCAATACAAGCTTGTGTGATTAAAACCCAACCCCGACGACGTCCTAAGAAGCTGACTGAAACTCGATCGATACAGGGTGCCCATAAAAATTTATAGGCATAAGGCTGTCCTACTAAACTCAGCATACCAATGGTTGCCAGATCTATACCGGATACTGTATACCAAGCTTGTAACGTGGAGCCTAGCAATAATAAAGGCAATCCCGATGCAAAGCTTAAACATAATATAAAAAAGAGGCGCTTATTGAAATACCTATAAAAAGATGCCCACCCTCTGAGATGCATCATTGCCTTCCTTATGGCTCTATCCATATAAATATAAAAAGAAGAATTATATCATTTCATGACTATCTTGCAATATATACCCATGCCACTAACAAGATGCGAAGCATACACTTGAAGTGGGATGGATATCATTACCTATTTTCTAAAAAATTATATTCCATCGCTGATTTTTGCTGATTATTGAGGTGGGGGTCTCTGTATATCGAAAAAATTCCTGTATAGACATCATAGTCATCATTTGAAGTATCCAGTTCTTCTATAGAGCATAAAGCTTTACAGGTTGCATCTTCGAATAAATTATACTCTTTTCCCGCTAATTTTCTAAAATGTCTTATTTGCTTTGGCTGATATCCTTGACTATTCTTTTTATGGGCGTAGTATAATGGATAACGTTCTTTTTCTTCTCCTTTTGCAAGGTTAATTCCAGCTTGTGTGCTTTTAAAAAAATCTTGGCAGACATAAGCAACAGCTGGTGATGTTAGGGTATCAGCAAGCTTTCCCGCTATCTTATCAGCCATAGCATTAGCTTGATTTTCTGCTGCATATGGTTTCGAAAAAGCAGGAGCTATCCTCGTTACTTGCATAGGGGGCGCGGCACTGGATACCTCATTGGCATGCTTCCACCAGCCCCCAATTTGAGATACGTAATGATATAGACTTTGAAAAATCGATACCGAGTGACAAGCTGCGTTATTAACAGGTTGATATTCCATCAACTCTCTCTTAACTCGATGAGATCTTACATCAGAATGGTTGGAAAGGGTCTCATTATCTGTATCATTTTGCAATGCTAAGCTTGTTGTTGATACATTCATGCGGGATGACACATGGTCATAGGAGGATATATTCCTATCAAACGATATATTTTCAAAACTGATATCCTGTATCTTAAAAGTTAGAAGACTATACAAGTGAAAATTCTGTAATGCTTGAATAGTAACTATTTTTTCCGGATTATCGCTATGATTGGAAAAGGTCTCGTTATTCCTATCATCTTGAAATGCTAAGTTTGTTGATGATACATTCGTGTGGGATGACACATGGTCATAGGAGGATATATTCATATCAGAGGATATATTTTCAAAACTCATATAATTTATCTTAAAATTTAGAAGTCTATACAAGTAGATATTCTGTAATGCTTGAATAGTAACTATTTTTTTCGGGTTATCGCTAAAGACAATGCCCATATCTTTGCTAAAACTTGAGGTCACTATACTATAATTCCCAATTTCTATCACATCCTTTAATACTGCTTTCTCTGCAAATTTTTCATCTAAAAAACTTATGAACCTAGTAGCATGGATAAAATTTCTCCTATACAGATAGGTTTGACTTAAGGTAGGCATCAACTCAGCAACTATACTAATTTCTCTAGAACTGCTGAAATTCACTCGATACATTTTATCATTAATGCTTAAGTATCTTCTCCCTACTCCTTCTGCTTTTTTAAAATAATCTTCTAAGGTGACCCATAAGGCCTGATTTAAAGAAAATCCTCGATGTGGATAAGATAGAAATAAAAGTAAATCATAACTGCCCTCAGGGCGTAATACATCATTAATTTCCCAAACCTTTAATACAACATATTTTTGAGGACGTGGCACAATCAGGTGGATACAGTTATAGGCAATAGGAATATGCCTCAAATTCGTTGCTTCCTCGTTCATAGATATCTCTAATACACCTGAAGCAACAGGATTAGGAATAATAGGCAAGGTATTATTTTGAAGTAAAAATCTAAGAGCACGACTCGTAGTATGAGCTGATAAGGAATAATTATGAGCAATAGGTTCTTGAAATGTAGCATGATGAAAAACATGATCATGTTTCTCCGTTGCATTGTTGCGAACTGACACCATACTCACCATGTCTTTTATAGGGTCTGGCACGGATTGAGCTATCTTTCTTAACTCACTTTGTGAAGCTATCTCTACATCAAGTTTTAAGATAGGTTTTCCCCCATTGGAAGGAAAAATCAGTGTGCTAGATAAATTTTTACTCCTATCAAAATAATAGCTTGAGAACAAAACAGTCAGGGGCTTAGAAAAACCTATATATAAATTTGATACCTTACATTTCAGGTGATGCATGATAGGAAATTCAGATGTCTCTGAGAATGAAGCCTGGCAATCATTAATTAACCCATTATAATTCAGATCTATGCGCGCTGCCTTTTGATTATCTCTTTCTATCGATGCTATTAAAGGCATTCCTTGGCCTGTATATTTTATCAAAAAATGTTGACTATCTCTGATCTCTGTTCCTGGACCTTCTAAATAAATTATGAGTGGTTCTCCACCACCCTTCATATTAACATCTATTTTATGTAACGTTGAAACACGACTCGGCAAGTGTAGTAGCATATGACTTTTAGGCAAATGACCTAGACGATGAGTGTATTTTGCACTACCATATATAATCACTGCATTTATCTTTTCCATCTGAGGAATATTCATAGAAAAAGAGGCAAATGTTATCTTATCCTGGTGGAAAGATATATCGGATCTCCTTCGAATAGCCGGTAATCCTCTGAAATCAAAAATAATTTTTTTAACCTCTAACTTTTGTATCTGGATCGATTGACGTATCTGCATAAATTTAAAACTTACGGATTGATATCCACTAATTTTTAAATTCAAAACTGAAGGATTAAACATCTTATAAAAGACGGGAGGAAAGAATTTAGGTTTGGGAAGCAGGTCAATCAATAAATTCTCTTCATTATTTGCGTTAGCATAAAAATTTGCTGATTGAACAAAATGTGATATCAAAAGTACATGAAAATTAAAAGGCACTGGCTGACACTGCAAAAATTTTTCGTAAAATAGCAAGCCACGAATATTATTTTTTCTAGATGGATCTGTTCTGGCACCCGTTAAGCCCAATATATCTCCCCTTGATTCAAATAAATTCAAAAAATAACGTCCTTCACATTGGTAATTAATACGTATTTCATCCTCACTAAGCGTGGAGGTGAAGTTTGAACAGCTTTCTATATTCGCTCCAGGAGGAAAAAAAATATTTTTATGAACAGTACCAGGACTCTGCCCATTACAATGATTGTCACCATGAGGAAATACAACGTATATCAAATCCTCATCATCCACCCAAGGTGCAAAATGATCCAAGGCTTTCACTTGCTTTGCTCTAAAATTAGAAATATGAGAATCTAAAGAGATATGTGCGGCAGTCAGTTCATCATATTTTTTCATATATGAATATTTTATACGAGGTAAAGCTGAGTACACGACTAGCGGCACTCCTGTACGTATCAAATTACTAACAAGAAAATTAGGATATCTGCGTCTTAGTCTATGATATCTAGATCGACTAATAGTTTGATGTTTGATATCTTTGACTGTAGGATAAGCAGTGATCACTATATCAACTATAGGGTTGCTAGATACATGACTTTGCTTTAACTGACGGTACTTTAAAATGAGAAGATTGGTTAAGGTATGCTCTAATATCGACTCCTGAATGATTTTTTCATATTTTAGGATAGAAGACCCAAAACCATATTTTATTGAATCCAAAGCATCATGCTCTAAAATAATTCTATAGCATTTTTCTTCAGCCTCAAAAATTAATTCACCATCAATATATGCAAATCCAACCATAAAAGAACCATCCAGCATCACCCCAATCGGACCACCTGCAAAAGATGCTGCTATAAAAGTTACATTTTGCATTAAATGGATAGCTCCTTGCTTACGTTCAAAATCATTTTTTGCATTGAATAACTTATCTAGACTGATACCCACTCCTACCGCACCTATAATTGCACCAGGTGCTAATGCTAATTTACTTAATAAGGTCTCGGTTATCTCTTCTGACAAATGTGCTGCTAAAAATGGGCGAAGCTTGGTTAACAAAGCCGGTAAGGCTACACGTTGAGCCCCCTCTAGGCCGATTAAAGCCAATAAACTGCTATAATCCCCATGGCTTAGATCTCCTGTAGCACGCATCCACCATATAGCTGAACGAATATGATGTGAATTGATTGAGAGATGTTTTGCTGCTAATCTAAGGTGTTCTACTAGCTTAATCTTATCATATAATGGAATAGGTAACCCATTTACATAACGTTGAATTTCTAGATTATATAATTCATATTTAATATGCTCTATTTTTCTATCTTGCTTGACACCCTTTTTCAAAATTTCTAAAATATTTTTTTGATAATGATGGTAATTTAAAAGATTTTCTTCTGAAACAGACATGTTTTTAAACGTGATCTCGGGCTCTTTACCTAGAAATTCTTGAATTGCTAAGAAATCTTCTGTTCTTAAATTATCAAATTCCTCAAATAATTTTTTATCATGAAAAATAATTTTATGATTCTTAACAGGAAATATAGATTCCACTATTCTCGAAGGACTAAGATCTGACCAGTCTAAAAAAATAGAATCAATAGCATCCATATTCATAAGTTCTGGAGCTTTATAAAGACTATAAGATATATGCCCTTCTATTTTCGGGCTATATAGCTTAGCCATATCTTGTACCAAGCGAGAGTTATGCGTGTATTTTTGCGGCTTGTTAAATAGGAACGCATCTTTCCATTGCCAACTGCCTTCTGAATGTAATAGCGCAACCCTATGATCGTTTACTTTTAAAATCCAAAGTTTTTCTGCACTGCTGCCCGACTCAAACAGCGTATGCTTCAAATCATCTATACGAGAAGTTTTAATAAGAGGCTCACCTAGCTTTTTGTCGAGATCTAAAACCCATTGATCTATATGCACTTCAGCTGTCTTCACACGAGAGATTGCTTTAAGATTCATACCAGGCTTCGCTTTTACTTCAAGCATTCTATCTAGCACTTTAGCTACATCCTGGTGCCTATCTCCATACAAAGTTTCAAGCAAAGCTAATCCCTCATCCGCTATACTAAATTTATTTCTAAGCTCAAATTCTCCAAGCTCTTCAAGCTTTTCAAGCTCTTCATCTATAAACTCATGGCAATTCGTTATACTTCGTTTAACTCGTAGTCCAGAAGAAGGCCCCGCCACACAAACATCCTCTCTAGAATACGACTGAACAAATTCTTCAAGAATTTTCTTAAAATCAATATATCCTGGCCATTCCTCAGCCATATTAATGAAAATTTGCGTTTCTTTTCCATTTGGAAATAAATCTCTGAATTCATCAAATAATTCTTCTAAGAGCTTCGCTTGCATCTCTTTTAGAAAAATATTGGAAAGCTGGTCTATATGCTTAGAAAGCTTTGCAAGAAACTTTGAAAATTCTGTAGGATTTAAAGTATTTTTTTTATTGGATAGATATTCCAGAATAGTATTTTTTGTAAAAGACTGATATTTTAAACTTAAACTTTCTAGTGACACAAAATTCATCTTAACAAGCTTGTTGACACCTTTTAATTTCTCTATTAATTTATTAATGCAACCAGGCATACATATAGGTATATCGCCTGCATTCGGACGCATATCTATGCCTGCTTGATTTAAAAAAGGACCTCGTCGAATTTCCCAAAGCCCTTCTAAAAAAACCATTTTTGCATCTTCTAGGCTACCAAATCTCTCTGTTTCATCTTCAATGGCTGTATAGGCAAGCCCTACTAGCTCTTTGACTGATATGCCTGAACCAGCAATAGCTCTACGATATTCTTCTTTATTCGAATCCATCAAATCAGATATAAATCCTTTAGCCGCCTTGCTGAGGGGATTAGCAGGCAACTCATTTATCCAACTTTTTATATTTTCTATGACAGCATTTAACTGATCTGGCTTTATTTGCTCTGAATATTTACCCTTCAGCTTCTCAATAGATTCTAGAGAACTTTTATTAATTGAAGCAGTATGTGTATTTTGAGCGCCTCCTAGCTCTTGAGCCTTTAACTTAAATATTTCTGCTATAAAACTTTTAAATTCTAAACTTTGAGCATCGCCTGATTGAGATAGATGTACAAGGTTATTAAATCTATCTTGTGTTAATACTTCACCTCTTAAAGACTTCCATACCCTCC
>JABABH010000085.1 GCA_014238325.1 Coxiellaceae bacterium
GATTAGTGCAGGTGATTAAGCAGATACCGCGCTTCAACAAGGCGTGTAATAATTGAGCGAGGATCATGGCATCGGCAATATTCGTTACAAGAAATTCATCTAAAAATAAGACACAAGTTTTTTTTCGCCATTGTTTAGCAATGCTATCGAGAGGGTTTTTTTTTCCTTGTTGTTCTTGTAATGCATGATGTATCGTCTGCATAAAGGCATGGAAATGTAATCGTAATTTTTTAATGGGTAAGCAGGTATAGAGTATATCTAATAGTCGTGTTTTTCCCGCACCAACGGGACCATATAGATAGAGTCCTTTAATTTTTTTAGGTCGATGCAGCAGTTGTGAGAACCTGTATCCGCCGCGATGGTGTTTGACGAGTGACTGGTACAGTTTTTCCAATACATGGACGATCACGCGCTGCTTAACATTAGGCTGCATGTGATGCTCTCGGATTTGCTCTTCGTAATATTCAAGTGGAGTCATAGGAGTTGCGGATGTGCGCTTTATGATAGGGAATGATTCACAGAGAGTTTGAGCGCAATGGTGGCGAGTCGCTTGCCTAAGGCTTGGCACAGGACTTCTTCTTCCGGTATCAAAGGGCGGTCGTTGGCAGGTCCAGCCACATGACTAGGTCCATAGGGAGTGCCGCCGGCGGTCGTGGTGATTAAACTGGTTTCACTATAAGGCAAACCAATGGGGATAGCACCATGATGGAAAAGCAAAGACATCATATTGAGAATAGTGGTTTCTTGGCCGCCATGTAAGCTAGAAGTAGACGTGAAACATCCTCCTGGTTTGTCGATCAGTGCCCCAGATAACCACAGTGGTCCAGTTCCATCTAGAAAATATTTTAACGGAGCTGCCATATTGCCGAAACGAGTAGGGCTGCCTAAGGCAAACCCAGCACATGCCTTCAGATCTTCATAAGTGGCATAAGGTGGGCCTGATGATGGAATGTCTGGCTCAGTTTTGGCGTTATTGGGAGAGATGCTGGGAACCGTTCGAACGCGCGATTCCATACCTTCAATGCTCTCCACGCCGCGTGCTACACATTCTGCCATTCCTGCTGTGGCGCCGTATCGGCTATAATACAATATAAGTATAAATGGCATGTCATATTCTCACTTAGGGTTGAATGCCGCCCTGCAGGTGTGCATCCGGACTACAAACAGCGGTGCTCAGTGCTTATCATGCATGGATCAGGGCTAGCCTGTATAAAAAATCCTATTTTACATCATTTGTATAAGGGATGCGATACAATGAATGAGCTTGAGTCGTCGGTGAGTCGTGGAGAGATAAGTTAATGATAATGGCGTAGTGTGCCCGGTAGGTCAGATGATCTTCAGTCGAGTAGTACAGCAAGGTATCTTGGTAGTTATTTATTTTTACCGCCGCTTAGTAAAAGAAGGTTGTACCTATCGTGCAGCTTCTTTGGCGTATACTACCCTGTTGGCGATTGTACCCGTCATGGTTATTACGGGCACCATGTTGTCATTTTTGCCTAATTTTCATGGTATAGCAGATCAGCTTCAGCAGATGATCCTGCAAAATTTTGTGCCAACCTCTGCTAGTATCATGGCAAAATACCTCAATGATTTCGCTCATCATATCTCAGCGCTGTCGTTTACCAATTTATTTTTTTTGATCATGGTTGCGCTGTTGCTGATCCACAACATCAATAGTGCTTTTACGGCAATTTGGCAGGTCAAGCAGCCTTTGCAGTTTTTTGCCAGAGCGCTGATTTATTTTTTCGTATTATTATTGCTGCCCTTGTTGCTGGCTAGTATGATTTTTTTTAGTACCTTACTCATGAAATCACTATGGATATCTTTAGTGATTGAAAAAAGTGGTCTCAAGCAATTATTAATATGGGTGCTGCCCTATTTTCTCGTATTTGTTACCTTTACATTATTTAATTGGATACTGCCATCGTGCCAGGTTCGCTTGTCATATGCTGTGGTAGGTGGCTTAGTATCTGCTATCTTATTTGAATTCGCGAAGTATTTTTTTGTGATTTATATCATGCATGTGCCTACTTATCGCTTACTATATGGGGCTTTAGCTACCATTCCCATTTTTCTCGTATGGTTGTATTTTTCTTGGATTATTGTACTGCTTGGGGCCATGGTGAGTCACACCATGGCACATGGCTTGCCTATAAAATACCGTGTTCTACGAAAGCGTTAATATTTTTTTTGTAGTTATTTTGGTTGAGATGTTGCATACTATTCATGGTTGAAAGGAGAGTGAGCACGCGAATTTTATAGGATAGTCCATGGGATTTCGATACAGGATAGAGGCTGTATCATGCGTGTTTCAAAGACAGGAGACTGCTTGGAGTAAGCGGGATAATCGCGTTGAAAATGAAGGACTATGGACGATGCTTGTTGGCTGCTTGCTTATTGTTGGCCTTTCCTTGTGCCTTGGGATTACGTTTTTCTATACTCAAGCCAGGCCAAGATATCTTTGGGCAAGTGCAATCTACAGTGCTGCATACAGGTGACACCTGGCTTGCCATTGCTCGGCACTATGACGTAGGCTACGATGAGCTAGCCGCTGCCAATCCGCGCATGGATCCTGAGCACCTCATTGTGGGCACGGTGCTGATTATTCCAACTCAGTATGTACTGCCACCGGTGAGACGTGGTATCGTGATCAATGTTGCCAATATGCGACTCTATTATTTTCCTAAAGATGAACCTTATTTTTATACGTATCCGATAGGGATTGGTCGTCGACATTGGCAAACGCCGTGGGGCGCCTTGCATGTGATTCAGAAAATACGAAACCCAGCTTGGATTATGCCGGCTAGTATTATTAAATATCGTCGTGCGCAAGGGGGTAAGGTATCGCATAGCATCGTACCATCGGGACCCGATAATCCTTTAGGTAAATATGCTGTTCGTTTGTCTCAGCCGACCTACTTGATTCATGGCAC
>JABABH010000086.1 GCA_014238325.1 Coxiellaceae bacterium
CCAGCCGTTCTTGAGAGCCCTCTTCCGTCTCTATAGCCATCAACTGGCTTAGGATAACGGGTGCGAATAAATTATGGGAGGCTTCCAGCTCTGCTCGTCGATCTTGATAGTCTAATATTTTCACCACTAAATATTGAAGCATGTGACGGCAATTAAAATGCATCGACTCATATTGATGGGGTCGCCAATTAGGATTTCTATCACTCAGAATAGCTATGCTCACGATAGGTCTATCATAAAGCTCCCAAATTCGCACATAATAGCGACACATGCGTTTAGCAAAATCAGCTGACTGGGTACTTTGAAGCTCTAGATGAAAAAGAATCCAGACTTCTTCTGATTCGGATTGGCCCTCTTCAGGCTGCATCCAGACTCGAATGAGCGTATCGGCAATTTGATTACCTGCCGCAAAGGCTCTAGAGGCTTTTTTGAGTTCTTTATCAAGAAAACTAGGTGGCTTAGTCCAGTCGATTCGCGCTGCCATGGGCGGAAAGCAATACTCCAAGAAATCCTGGAAAAATAAATGTAAAGCTTGTTTCCATGGGGTATCCCAATCCTGTGTGCGAAGACGAGGTGACTCCAATATGCTAGGATTCATATACTACACCTATTCATAGAAGGGGAGCCACAAAGGCTCGTGTTAAATAGGCATCCTTGATGATCGCCTCAATAGTCATGAGAAAGCAATATTATGAGGGCGGTTATGTCAGCCGTGCATCCATTACCATGATGGCAACCCACGCTTGACTATTTATTCATTGTAATAAAAAATAAAGGTTATTGCATCAAGAACTTTCAAGCATAATAATTACTCAAAATATTATGAATTATTTGTTGCTATCATTAATCCCACGGCATATTTTCTAAATAGAGACGTAAGTGGCCTGCTGAGTTAAAGTATTGTGAAATTAAGCTATGTTTACGTCCCAAGACAAAGTGTTTGATATTGGGCCCGCATGTTTTATAGCCTGCAGCACCGCCAATCATTTCGTAGAAAATATTAATGAGATCATAAACGTCACATTGGATTTTACGTTTAGAAGGAGGACCTAAATGCAGTAGGTCAATAAGATGTACTTCAAAGCCCAGACCTTTTTGTTTGAGTAGAATATTATCTGAATGGATGTCGCCATGGTATTCACCAATAAAATGCATTTGTTCTACACCTTGGGTCAAGGCATATAATAAATGCAGCGCTTCCAATGGAATCAGACGTTTGTATTTTTGACGAGCAATATAGGCTGACAAGAGTTCTCCATCAGCAAAATCAGAGACTAAAAAATCTACTTTCTTATCGTTAAGGTAGATAATATCATGAAAATGATACTGAATAATAATGGAGCAGGAGCGTAATTTATAGAGTTTTTTAGCATAGTGGATATGTGGTCGATGGGTATGACCCCGTTTATGGTAAAATAATTTCGCTGCGCGGATAATCCCTGTTTTGTTTTCTTCAACCTTGTAGACTTCGCCTTCCCATCCAGATCCTAAGTACTCTAAAATTTTATAATTCGCGTTAATAGTGTCACCTATTTTTAAATTATAAAAGCTCATGACGAACGATGTCTCGGTGTGCTGACGACCCCTTCTGTTAGCATTTTTGTGAGCTTGACATAGGTTGACACAGACAGTTCTTGCGGCCGTTGTTGCAGATTGATACCTGCTGCTGTTAACACATGCGGCGCTATCAACTTACCTAAGGTGTTACCAATAGTCTTGCGTCTATGCTTGAAGGCCGTTTGTATGAGTTGAGCAAAGTGGGGATATTGTGTAGCGGTCAAGGGGTACGATGGATGAGGGACGAGACGTATCATCGTTGAGTGTACTTTGGGGGCAGGATAAAATGCCTCCGGAGCTACATGACGTAGGGTAGTATTCTCACAAAAATATTGTGTCATGATGCTTAAGCGATTGTAATGGTGCTCGCCTGTACGGGCTGTGATACGTGCCGCGACTTCTTGTTGTAGCATGATGAAGATATCCTGTATTTTGTGGATGTGAGAAAATAATTTAAATAGTATGGGGGTCGAGATATTATAAGGTAGGTTGCCAACTACTCGCAGCGAATGATCTTGTACGGATAGAGCTTCGATATCAAATGCCAAAATATCAGCGAGATAAACAGTTGCACGCGGCTCATATTTGTCTTTGAGTGCAGGTGTACGATCGCGATCAATTTCAATTAAGTCGATGCGCTCAGCTTGGCTTTGAACAAGATAGTCGGTGAGAGCACCATTACCTGGGCCAATTTCTAAAATATGATCCGTGGCGGTTGGAGCGATATAAGCTAACATATCTTCCAATACCTGTGTATCTTGCAGAAAATGTTGGCCAAAGCGTTTGCGAGGAGGGGGCGTGTTTGCTACTGCATGGATGCGATGCTTTTTCATGGGAGTGGTCTCAGCCACCGATGAGCGGTCATGAAAATGTGTGTCCTGTCGGGTAATCTCGGTAGTGAATGGTATTCAAGTATTTGATTTGTTCAGCAATATAGCACATCTTTGGCTAAGGCCATAGCAGAAGCAAAGCTACTGGCGTCTGCGTGACCGCTCCCGGCTAAATTTAAGGCGGTACCGTGGTCGACTGAGGCCCGAAAGATGGGCAAACCTAAGGTGACATTAACGGCTTGTCCAAAACCGAGAGCTTTGATAACGGGAAGTCCTTGATCATGATAGAGGGCAAGTATCACGTCATGCGTATCCCGGATGCTTGGGATAAAAGCAGTATCGGCGGGTAAGGGTCCCGTTAATAGAAAACCATTTTTTTTCAGCTTCCGAAGTAAAGGTTGGATAATTTCTATCTCTTCCCGGCCGCAGTGCCCTTGCTCACCTGCATGCGGGTTTAAACCGCAAACTGCAATTTTGGGATGAGCGAGATGAAAGTATTGGTTCAAACCATGGCTAAGTAATCGTATATTGCGCCCTAAACTTTCAGAATTGATATGGCTTGCTACAGATGCTAGTGGAATATGGGTGGTATGTAATGCAATTTTTAATTGAGGCGTGACGAACAGCATCATAGTGTGCTTAATACCCATGAGCTTGGCTAGCCATTCTGTATGTCCCGTGAAGGGAATGCCCGCTTCGTTTAATGCAGCTTTATGGACGGGGCCGGTGACCATGCCAGCAAACTCACCGTCGAGGCAACCTTCGGCGGCTGCTTGCAAAGTTTCTAATACATAGGTGGCATTGTCCAAATTTAAAAAACCAGCGCAGCAGTGACTTTTGAGTGGTACATGCAGGATAACCAGCTCTGATGGGATGGTTATACTGAGTTGCTTAGCCCGATCCATGAGCAAAGCTTGATCCGTGATCACGATGGTGGGAGTTTGACGAGCCTCGCGATGGGATTGCAGCCATTGTAGAAAGATATCCGGACCTATTCCCGCTGGTTCTCCTAGAGTGATCGCAATGGGTTTCATAGGGGGTAGACTTTGACATAACTTTGTTTGCGAATCGTTTTAAGCAATTTTTTTTTTTTTTTCTGCACCTTTTCCATTTTCACCCGATTTTTTATGTCAGCTGCTGTGATCGAACTGCGTTTGCCGAGTAGCTTAATAATATGGAAACCATTTTCAGCACGGATAGGGGAAGAGACTTGATTCATTTTTAGACCAAGTAGAGGGGTGAGAAAGACCGTAGGTAATTGTTTTATATAACGCCAGCCGAGGTCTTCGCTATTTGGATATTGTTCCATCAGTGAGCTAAAGTTGCTACCGGCACGAAGGCGTTGTAGCACAACCTCCGCTTTCTTTTCGGCTTTTTTCAGCTCCTCAGGAGAAGGATTGTCGCCGCTTGCGTTAAAGGGTATATGAATAGTGGCAACATGATATTGGATAGGTAACTGTGCCTGATATTGTTTCTGAAATTGCTTGATATCAGCAGCACTGACCTTAATGGATGTACCGAGTGTATACATTAATTGCTGCATGCTAATTTCGTCTCTGACGTGATCGTGGAACTGAGCATAATTGATATGATGATTCGCTAGTTGCTGCTTAAATTCCGCCATAGACCAATGATTTTTTTTGGCAATATGCTCTATCGTGGCTTGAATTTGTTCGTCAGTTGGGGCAATGCCTCTTTGTTGAGCGTATTGCAATAATAGTTGTTTATTGATGAGATCCTGTAGAATCCTAGCTTTCAGAATATTGTCTGAAGGGAGCGCGGTGTTATATTGCGCAAATTGTGCTTTGGCTACTGCTACGGCGTGCTTGAGTTCAGTAGAGGTGATGGCTTTATCCCCCACGAGCGCCACTGTGCGATCCAGGGGCTCCGATTTTTCTGAGGCGGTTGGCTTCGGTGGAGTGGGTGAGATAGCCAATCCCGGGCTGACGATTCCAAGAAGGAAGAGTGTGATAGGTAGATGCTTCAGTATTTTTTTGATCATGATCATGCCTCTAGTGGTATCGTTTTATCCCTAGTGTATTGACTCAGGAATGCATGCCAGCCATGGTTGAAAACAATTCGGTGAAGTGTCGAGTTCCCACGGTGGCTAGGCCTTTTAATTCCAACTGGAAATAAAAACCAGTATTGAATCGATTCTTAAATAGACGTGGCCCAGTGGATGATATACTAGCAAAGGAGTGCTGTACAACCAAGCGAAAGCTCCAACAGCAGCTATCGTATTGTACACCCGAGAACAACGTATCGATTCGCTCACGATTAAAATTATAAGCCATAGATCCGACAGCACTCCATCGTTCGGTCATGGGCCATAAGCCTTGCAATAACAACAAGCTAGTATTGGTGCTAAACGGGTTGGTTGGGGCAGTATTGAGGGTATTGGGGTCGACGATGGATTGACCATTTTCATGAACGAAGAGATAGCCAAGGCTGAGCACTCGGTGGTGTGTATCGTTATAGGTGATCTGGATCGAGCTGTTATTGGTTTGGCCACGGTTGGGATCCCATGCGAGGCTGCCGTTTAAGGACCAAGGGATTAACGGTGTATAATAAGTGAGTTCTGCTAGGAGCGGTGACCAATGAAAGGGGCTCGGCGGATTGCTATCAGATAAGGATACCCGTGGGCGGCTGATATAATAACTCAATCCAAAACGTCCTGTAAGAATGGGAGTACCTGATGCTGTATTTAAAATGCGAGAAGTGAGCCCCATGCTGACTTGATTCGCGTTTTGTAAGCGGTCATCGCCAGTAAATTGATTGATCCAAAATAAGCGCTCAAAATTCCAGGGTAAGAGTACGGTATCAAAATTAGGCAAGGCTGTTTGTGAGCGATAGGGTATAAATAAATAAAAAATATGAGGTTCTAAGGTTTGGGTGAAATCATGGGACCCCATATGAAAGCGATGATCAAAGTATTGCTGGATATCGACATTGAAGATGGGTAAGAGGCGGCTCGGTTGCCTGGATTGTACCGGAGTGGGGTGCGCGATTTGGTAAGTCGTCAGGTCGAGTGCTATTTCGGGTGTGATAGAGCCGGAAGCAAAATAAACGGGCCAGCGAATCCCAGGGTGTAGATTCAAGCGTTGTCCCGTGGGACGTTGTTCAGAGGTGACCACACTATGATAATTAAAATTAACCAGTTCGCCACGCCAATAGAAATCTATTGCCGGTAAGAGATCGGGGTAATAGGCGTTTGCGTTTAAATCAGGGGCACGGATGTATTGATCCAAGGGCGGGTTTTCAGTTTGGTTCACCATATGTAAGGTTTGATAATCTTGTACTAAGCCAAAGAAGTTCCAATGCACGCCTCGATATCGCAAATCCACTTGATTCAGCAATTGATTGCTCAGCGTGCTAGCGCCTCGTGCCCCACCGAAATTTTGAAAATAATAGGGATCGGAGACACGATTAATTTGAATATGAGATGACCAGTTTGGATTAAAGTGAAGGGTATCTCTAAATGAGAAAAAGGCGCGAGCCTGGCTTTCTCGTTCCAGTTGCTCGAGCAGCGGCTGGTAAATGCTCTGATCATAAATCGCTGCGTTACTGAAGGTGGTTTGCATCTCTTGTTGAAATTGTTTAAAAGTACGGTCATGGGGGATATAGCTCAAGTACACAGAGCCCACTTGCGTGGTACTGAGAAATCTAAAGGTTTCCACTAATCGTATCCCTCGCCGTGTTAAGTATTGGAGTGCGGAGGTCAAATCATAATTCGGTGCGATATTCCAATAAATTGGCAGGGAAATAACCGCACCGGTTTGATTATCAATACCGAAGCGTGGAAATAAAAAACCACTTTTTCGCTGATGATTTAATGAAAAAGAATAATAGGGCCAGTAAAATACCGGTACACCTTTGACCCACAATATCCCATGATAGGCCGTGCCGACTTGATGCTTGGTATCCAACACTAATTTTTTGACGCTGAGCCACCAAGTGGGATGGTCAAGTGCACAAGTGCTATAGGTAGCTTGTTGCAGTTCCGTGATATCGAATTGATCATAGATGATAGCGTGAGCCGTCCCCCAAATATCCGATACATGCTGAAATGAGGTGTGATGCGTATCGTGTACGGCTAGATGATAGGCTGCATGCCATAATTCTGTATGCTTAGGCTTTAAGGTTAAAGTTAAAATATTGGCTGCCATCAATCGCCCTTGTTCGCGTAAGCGTATATGTCCGACGAGCATAATTTTTTTAATCTGCCATGTTTTTTTGTCGTAATAGACAGTAGCGCGGTCGGCATCCAGTATGCGATGGGCGTCGATTACGTGGACCGATGTTTTAAAGACAGCGCGGCCTTCTTGTGCAAAGACCTGGACATGTTTGGCTGAGATGGTCGTCGTGACATAACCTGGTGTCGATGTTGAGTGAGGAGAGGGGATAGATGTATTGGCATAGCAGCCCGTGCATGGATGACAAAGGAGGGGATCATGGGGTATCCAGTTGAGTGTATTTTTTAGATCTGCTCCTTGGGAGATACTTTTTTTATGTGGGCGAGGATGAAAAGCTTGATCCCTTTTTTTTGGGCTGAGAACTCGAGTAGACGAATATTGTTTTTTCCATAGGGTTTTGCTAGCCTCATGTTCGTGATGCTGGCTTGTTGCATAGGCAGCATGTGCTGTTAGCATATCCGTAGATTGCAGGACTAGTATCAGGAATAGGGAGTAAACGAAGGATATAATGGATAGCCTGCCTGTCGATGAAAGAATTTGTACACGGATTTTATGTGCAGCTATGTTACTCGCTTCGACGAGATTTCGCTATATTAGACGTCAATTTAAGGTGGGCCTAAGCGTAAAGGTGCAATCATCATGTTGAGCGACTCTGCTTTTTTGCCACACAAGGAACATGGTGCGCGCTATAGGACTGCCGCTTGCCGAGCTGAGATATTGCAGTGCTGGCTCCGTGCTGTTTTACCTGAGGCACCCACAAGATTTGAGGTATTGGCACAAGATGCGAGTTGTCGACGTTATTATCGAGTGTATTGCAAGGCACAATCTTATATCGTCATGGATTTATTGCCGATACATGGAAATTGTCTGGCCTTTGTGTGTATTGCGCGGGCATTTCGTGATTTAAATATTCCTGTACCGAAGGTACATGCTGCTGATATTCGACATGGATTTTTATTGTTAACTGATTTTGGTGATCAGCGGTTTCTGGATGTATTAGATGCTAGGACGGCCCATCAATTATATCCACAAGCCTGTCGTAGTCTCCTGAGGATTCAATCCTGCCGACAGATTCCAGGTTATAGCTTGCCTCGATTTGATCAGCGATGGTATTGCCAAGAAATGGCATTGTTTCGCGATTGGTATTTAGCGCAACATCTAAACTATTCTCTATCTTTAAAAGAAGAAAAGAAATTATATACTATCTTGCATCATATTGCGGAATCGCTAGAGTCACAGCCACATACTTGTGTGCATAGAGACTATCATGCTGGGAACTTAATGTGGCGGTCAGAGCAGCTCGAACCAGGGATACTGGATTTCCAAGATGCCCTATGGGGGCCTGTGACGTATGATATCGTTTCTTTATTGCGTGATTTTTATATAGAATGGCCTGAGGAGCAAGTGCAGATGTGGGCCTTGGCCTATCAATGTGATGCCGAGCAGCGTGGTATACTTCCGGTAGTGGAGCAGCGTACTTTTTTACGATGGTTTGATTATACTGTGGTGCAGCGTAGCTTAAAATGTATAGGCATTTTCACGCGATTAAAGCTCAGGGACCATAAACCCAATTATATGCAATATATTCCGCGTGCTATGCGATATATTCGATTCGTCTCTGCGCGGTACCCTGAATTGTCTGCCCTCGATAGATTTTTAAACTTAGCGTGATCGTAGTCTGGATACAGCCATGAAAGCCATCATATTAGCAGCCGGCCGAGGCAGCCGGCTCAAGCCATTGACGGATAAAACCCCTAAACCCCTGATCACGGTCGGCTCTCAATATTTAGTCGAGCGTAATTTCGACATGTTAAAGCAGGCTGGCATTCGAGAAGTGGTGATGAATGTCTGTCATCATGCCAAAACTATTATAGAGACCTTAGGCCATGGACAGCGATTTGGTATGGATATCACCTATTCTTATGAATGTGATACGGCGCTGGGGACAGGCGGTGGTATTTGCCAGGCCTTAGCCTTATTGGGTGATGCGCCTTTTATGGTTGTGAGTGCAGATGTTTGGAGTGAGTTTATCATCACGCCGTCTTTTTTAAGGTTGGCTCCACAGCACGAGGCGCATCTACTTTTTGTAGATAATCCGACTTACCATCCTGCGGGCGATTATAGCTTGAATCGGAATGGAGCCGTTGGTTTTGGTTCACCTAAGCTTACCTATGCGGGTATGGCGATCATTCATCCTCGTTTATTTTTGAACTGTGCACCGGGGACAGTATCCTTATCGCCATTATTCAATGCGGCTATTAAGCGCAGCACCGTGACGGGAGAGCGCTATCAAGGCGTATGGTTTAATGTGGGTACCATCACTGAATTGGAGGCATTAAGAAAAACGGTGGACAAGCCAGTTTGAGATATCTTGCAGTTCCTGGTCACACAGTTGATGTTCTACGGGATAATCGTGCCATTCGGTAGTATAACCGCACTGTTTGAGTTGTTGATAATAAGACTGCCCTAATATGATCGGTAATACTGGGTCAAATTGTCCATGTCCGATAAAAATGGGCAAGTTATGGTCCACCGTCTCTGGGTTGGGTAGTTGATAAGGTAGCGGAAGATAAGTGGACAAAGCTAGGATGCCGCCCAATCGTTCTGGATGGCACAGGCCAGTACGTAAGGCCATGGCACCACCTTGCGAAAATCCTGCTACAATAATTTGATGAGCTTCGAATCCTTGGTCCATCTCGTCTTGAATGAGGCCTTGGAGGGTATGTTGCATGGCTAAAATGCCCTCGACATCCTCTTGATCTAGGCGCTCAAAGCTGTAAATATCATACCAAGCGCGCATCGGCATATTTTGATGGACGGTCACATTGCGGATGGGTGCATGTGGCAGAATAAATCGTAAAGACAGATCATCGGGCAAAGGCAGGGCTTTGACGGTATTCGCCGAATCCTCGGCATCTGCCCCTAAACCGTGTAACCAAATAATGCTGCCTATGGGTTGTTTTGGAGGGGAAATAATAATGCGTTCTAAATTATCCACAAGACAAACTCACCGTGCTTTAATGCGTTGGGCCATGCTATTGTATATTTTCTCTCTCACCGGATGTGGTCAAACCGGCCCCCTATATTTACCACAAAAATCTAATATAATGAAGCAGGGAGTGACCAGTACCCATCACTTAGATGAGTAAGTCGCGCTTCTTTAATGGATCAGGGTTAGTAATGAATATACCATTTACAAAAATGCATGGTTTAGGTAACGATTTTGCTTTAATTGATGCGACTCAGCAACCTTATAAATTATCCGCCAGTCAAATTCAGCAAATGGCGAATCGTCGATTAGGGGTAGGTTTTGATCAGCTCCTGATGCTAGAGTCTTCGAAAATCGCAGACACAGATTTTCATTTTCGTATTTTTAATGCGGACGGGCATGAAGTGGGTCAATGCGGTAATGGTGCGCGCTGCATGGCGCATTTTATTCGTCTGCGT
Source organism: Coxiellaceae bacterium (assembly GCA_014238325.1). Taxonomy (GTDB): domain Bacteria; phylum Pseudomonadota; class Gammaproteobacteria; order Coxiellales; family Coxiellaceae; genus JABABH01. Next base: position 10,028 of record JABABH010000086.1, read on the forward strand.
GGTCTAAGCCATAAACAGCAGTGGAAGCTTTCAACCTTGACTCAAGTGTTAACGGTGCAGATTGAAGACGATCATAAAGTGTCAGTGACGATGGGGGTACCAGCATTTCAGCCCAAGGACATCCCCTTTTTAAATGATAAAGTGAGCAATTGGTATACCTTGATGGTACAAGATCGTAGGGTTGAATTAGGAGTCGCTAATATCGGTAATCCGCATGCTATTATTCCGGTGGAACGTATAGACGTGGATGACGTGGTGAAATTGGGTGCTTTATTAAGCCAACATACAGCCTTTCCTGCAGGCGTGAATGTAGGGTTTATGCATGTATTGAACGAGCAACATATTCGTTTGCGTGTGTATGAGCGTGGAGTGGGTACGACACTCGCATGCGGTAGTAATGCTTGTGCAGCCGTTGCCGTCGGAAGACGGGCAGGACTTTTGCAAGAACGTGTGAAGGTCAGCCAACCGGGGGGGAGTTTGATCGTAGACTGGCAGGGACCACAGATGCCGGTGATCATGACGGGGCTTGCGGCGACCGTATTTGAAGGAACTTATGCCGTGTAACTGGCTTCACACAGGATGGGTCGCCTGCTGCTCTTATGCCATTTTATGATGAAATTGTATTTTGGTCTTGCATATTTACGGTTTAAGTTGTACTTTTTACGCCCTATCGATTGAATTATGTTCAGTATTGTTCAACTTCACAAGAGGTGTGATTCGTCCTATGAAATCAGAAGAACAACAACCTTTATTGAAGGACAATGAGGCAAGCTCATCTCGTCAATCTGACGATGGGGCATGCTCATCTACTCAAGCTGCTGTACCGCTTAGACCTGAAGGAGAGTCCAGTGTTTCCCTTGATGCTGAGCAACGAGAGTCCGGAGTCCTAGCTAGTGATCAAAATAAACCTTCCGTAATAAACGGAATCATGGCCTTGTTCGCTCTAGGCTTGGTTGCGTCTCTACCATTAGCCTATGTATGTGGTGAGAGATACGGTGACTCATTGTTCGCTTGCGAGGAGATAACAACTAGTGAAAACTGTGTGGAATCTTATCGTTGGAAAATGTTTCTTTTGCTTCAACCAATCAATGTTCTAGTGTTTACCGGCTTACCTATCTTTTTCTGTAAGCTTGTGGCCCGTTTGCACAAAAAACCACGCTGTTCCTTGTTCTCATCTCCTCGACATGCTGGATATAGGGAATTTAATGAGCAGGATATTGAGGCAGTCAATTTTGAGCAGGGAGACACACAGGAAATCATTAATCCTAATCCTAATGGCGCTATTAATTGAAATAGCGTGTCAGAAATTAACCAAAGAGGTAGGATAGCCTATGTTCAGTACGTCAGATCAATCAGGAGCGGCTCACAAGCCACCAGACTCCAAGCAGGTGACATTTGCTGAGCCTGTTGTTGAGAAAGGGGACAGTCTATTTTCGACTCGTCATATTGCTGATAACAATGAATTGACCAAAAAAGCAGAAAAGATGAGGAGCAGTACCTATCGCACTCAACTGGCTAATCATGCCCCATGGATCATATTTGCGGTAGTTTCCTGTCGTCTGGTGCTAGGGCTTATTGTTGGTAATATACTCAGTCAAATATATTGTGAAAAGAGGCCGCATCATCTACAACGAATGGGGCTTGAACCTATGTGTGAGAATGCTCAATACATGGCTATATCGTTGAGCATCCTTGTTAGTGTTCTTTCTGGTTTAGTTGAAGGATGGCTTGTTGCTCGCTCTCCCGAAAAGGGTAATCTTGTGTCCCGTACGTGCTTGACGATGTTCGTACCTTTCGGGTCTTGCTTATCGCGAGCTTGCCGTTCAACACGATCGCAGCCATTAGCATCTTCGGAAAAAAGTGGCCTAGATGATGTAGATGCTCCAGTGCAAAGAGTAAGCGGGGTATGAGCGTCGGTTCATCAGAGGAGCAGCAGAATAGGGTTCGGGAGGAGCCGGGAGCCGCCTGTATGAACGTCAACCATCCTCTTTGGCAGCATACGGCGATAAGACAAGCGTCAGAAAGCACTCCACCTCTTCTAGTGAAGAGACGAATTTTGGAGAAATTTCAAGGTACTGGGTTGGGTTCACCCCCCTGGTTTTTGTTATGCTTGGGTTTGTCATCGTTGGGTTTGTCATCGTTGGGTTTGTTAGCTATGGGTGCATCCCTTGGATATATATATCGTGAAAAGCTTGACTCTAGCATGAGGCTGTGTGGCCGGGATATGAGTACGGATAAAATTACAGAATGTCAGAATTATAGTGGGGTAGGTATAGGGGTCGCCATTGCTGCAACCTTTGCTTTACTAGGGTTGACGGCCAGTTTACTTTGTATTGTCGGCAAGTTTGCTCGGAATCACAGTGCTCCTTCCTCCACCGCTAGTCTGTTTGACTCTCATGATATGGAGAGTGCCCACAGTCCTAGTCTATCTCACTCTTAATGATTTTATTGAAGTCGTGTCCGCTTGTATTAGCTGGGTAAAGGGCTCCTAATATGGAGGGCTCTTTTGCGCCGGTGACGTTGGGAGCGTTGCTGGGCTGTCCTTTTAATGTATTGTGAGCAAACCACGCGAAGCAGGCGGCTTCGATCCAATCTGGCGGGAATGCCAATAATTCCAATGTGGTTGTGACGGGATAGGGATGGCAGAGAGCTCGTATTCTTTCTAGCAGTTGCTTATTATGGCAGCCACCACCACATAAGGCGATGATATGTGGATCCGGGCCCGATAAGGCTAAGGAGGATCGCATCGTTTGGGCTGTGAGTTCAAGTAATGTGGCTTGTATATCAACAGGATGGTATAGCACATCGATTTGTTTTAAATAGCGTTCCAACCATAAAAGATTAAAATATTCTCGGCCCGTGCTTTTGGGGGCTTGTTGTTGAAAATAGGGGTCAGCAAGTAATATTTTTAGTAATGGAATCTGTACGGTGCCAAGCGAGGCCCAGGATCCTTGATCATCATAGTGTTGGTTTAAATGTTTTATTGCCCAAGCGTCGAGCAGCATATTGCCTGGTCCGCTATCAAATCCTGCCATGGGCCTGTGATGCTGAGGGGATATATGGGTGATATTAGCAATCCCACCGATATTGCATATCCAATAGGATGCTAGCTTGTCTATAGACTTTTGTTCTTCTAACAGATAAGCGTGAAATAGAGGTGCGAGCGGCGCACCTTGCCCGCCTAATGCGATATCGCGGCGCCTAAAATCTGCAACGGTCGTGATATGGGTTAAGGCAGCGATGGTATTCGGATCTCCAATTTGTAGGGTAAAAGGGATATCCGCTGCTGGCATATGTCGAATGGTTTGACCATGACAGCCAATGGCCGTAATGGCGTTTGAAGATAGCTTATTCTTCTGTAATAGATGGGTTACAGCTTTTGCAAATAACTGACCGAGTTCGACGTCAGTTTGCCCCATGGTGTGAATTTCGTCGGGATGTGATGTTGACAAGCGTAGTAATTTTGCTTTGAGTGCGAAGGGGATAGGTTCAGAAGAGGTGGCTATGAGTCTTAGTGGATCAAAGGTTAATAAGGCTGCATCGATGGCATCGAGACTGGTGCCAGACATTAAGCCGATATATTTTTTGGCCTGATCCGCGGATATCATGGTGGTAGCATTTTTAATGAGGGGCAGCCGTATGGTGAGTGACATGGATGCGTTGTTGGTAGGCCTGCAATTTATCCAGTAAGTATTTTTCGCGTGCTAATATAGATTCATGGGATAGGCGGCTAGGATGATGGATATGCGTTCTTGACCACATGAGCCAGTCTCGTGGTTTGCCGTGCACATAGAAACTGAAGTGTAGGTGTGGTCCGGTGGCCCAACCTGTGGCGCCGACGTAGCCGATAAGTTGTCCTTTTTTCACCATTTGGCCGGGTTGAATATGAGGTATAAAGCGCGAAAGATGAGCGTATAAACCCGCATATATTTTGTGATAATGGATCACAATGGTATTGCCAAATCCTCGCTGCTGCCCCACAAACGTCACGTATCCATCCCCGATGGATCGAACGGGAGTGCCGCGAGGGGCAGCGAAGTCTACGCCGTGATGTGGCTTAATTTGATGCAAAATGGGGTGCAAGCGGTGGAGATTAAAATAGCTGCTAATGCGCCGATAATGCAGTGGTGCGCTTAAAAAGGTTTGTTGACTAGACTGGTGTCCTTTGCCCGTATAATAACCATCCTGTTGAGTGAGCGGATCTGTATAGCGGATAGCACGATAGCGGTGATGCTTGTGGGTAAAGATGGCGGCTAGTATTTTGCTCTGACCAGATGAGGCACGAGTGTTATGGGGCGCTTGATAAATGAAATCAAAGCGATCTCCAATATGAAGGTGGCGTAAAAAATCAATGCTACCTGCAAACATATGCTCTAACTGAAGCAATAATTGAGCGCTTATGCCGGATCGTTTTGCAGCTTGATACATGTCACGCGTGATGACCAAGGATTGACAATACAAGTGCATGGGTGTCGGTGGTGTATGAATGAACTGGCGGCTGAAAGTGTGTCCAGCTTGACGTGTTATTAACCATGCTGTGTGGGAAGATAATGGGTATTGGAGTGCTAAAAGCCTATGCGAGGTGGATTGAATATACAGCAGCTGGTGGGGGTAGAGTTGCTGTAAAGGTCGGTATAGACGACCGAGCTTCCAAGCATCTTGCTGGCTGATACCCATTTTTTTAAAGATTGAACTGAGAGTATCTCCTTTTCTCAGGCTGACCTTGCTCCAAGCGGGTCCCATAGCGAGGGCGCGAGGGGGATGCGGCTCTCCTATTCTTAAGGTATTGGCTAAATTGGATTCAGTGAGCATCAATACGCTCATCAGCATCACGATAGCACGCCATATAATAATCAATAGCGATTTTTTATTTACCATATGAAATCGGCATGATGGTATAATTATGAATATAATTTATGGTCAGCATGATGAATAAGAATGAGGGGTAGTGTACCTGAAGTTTTTTGATTTTGAAATGTGAATGGGTGTTCTGCTTGTTAAGGCTGTATGTAACCTGTCAGCTTGATGTCTATCTGTGTGAAAATACGCTAACATTTAGGATCATTTTTTTGCTAGCTCAGCTGGTCTTAAATAGTGTATTTTTATGGTCATGGCACGTATTCCTATGACTCATCGATGTTGTTTTTCACAGATAGTAGATAGGTTGCGGTTCATAAAGTTTTAATATTCAAGGTGGTAAATTGATGTCGTTATCAGCACAAGATGCCCTAGCATGCATTCGGCGTGGAGTCGAAGAGCTTATTTCAGAAGATGAGTTATTAGCTCGCTTAGAGAAAGGGCAACCTTTACGTGTCAAGCTGGGGCTGGACCCTACTGCTCCCGATATTCATGTCGGGCATACCGTTGTTTTAAATAAATTGCGACAGTTTCAAGAACTTGGGCATACGGTTATTTTTTTGATCGGTGATTTTACGGCAACCATTGGGGATCCTAGCGGGAAAGATGCGATGCGCAAACCGATGACGATGGAGCAGGTTGCAGAAAATACGCGCACTTACGAGCGCCAAGCCTTTAAAATTTTAGATCCTGAGCACACAGAATTGGCCTGCAACTCCACATGGATGAATGCATTCACAGCGCAGCAAATGGTACAACTGGCCTCCACCTATACTGTTGCGCGCATGCTTGAGCGCGATGATTTTCATAAGCGTTACTCAGCCCAGCAGCCTATAGCGATACATGAATTTCTCTACCCTTTATTCCAAGGCTATGATTCTGTCGCGTTGCAAGCCGATGTAGAATTAGGGGGGACGGATCAAAAATTTAACTTATTAGTGGGGCGAGAATTACAGAAGCATTTTTCACAGCGACCGCAGTGTATTCTGACGATGCCGGTATTGGAAGGGCTGGATGGTGTTCAGAAAATGTCCAAATCTTTGAATAATTATATTGCTATTACCGATACACCTGATGATATGCTGGGCAAGCTCATGTCTATTTCGGATGATTTAATGTGGCGATATTATATATTATTAAGCGCTAAAAGTGACATCGACATTCAGCGCTTAAAATCAGCTGTAGTGCAAGGCCGCAATCCGCGTGATATAAAAATGATGTTAGCAGAAGAGCTGGTGACTCGCTTTCATCATAAACAGGCTGCCGAAGATGCTGCTCGACGATTTAGCGAAAGGTTTCAGCAGCATCGTTTGCCAGATAACTTAGAGTCTATAAAATTAGCCTCCAATCAGAAAGCATGGCTCATCGGACATATACTCCAGCGCGTGGGATTGGTGCAGAGTACCTCTGAGGCGATGCGTATGATTCAACAAGGTGCGGTGCGTATAGATGGAGAGCGCATAGCAGATGTGAAACAGATGATAGAGGTTGGGGAAACCCATATCTACCAAGTTGGCAGACGACGATTTGCGAAAGTGAGTCTAGTGTAGAACCATTTGCTTGGATTAAGAACAATAGAGGATCAATATGAACAGTGATAGTGATAATAAGCAGCAGTCTGAAGGTGCAGCTGATGATAATGACACCACTATAATTGAGGCTAGTGGTAGGCTTGCATCAGCAAACAAATATGAAGAACTTATCGCACAAGTATATCAGGACTTTGATGCTTTATTGAAAATTGAGAAAAAGTTTTTTCCTTGGTTGCAGAGCTGCAGTAACCCGCCAACCGAATTACATGAACGCCATGCTGCTTTTTTACTGGGTAGGGTGAATATAGATCGTTCACTTCGGGACATTAAATCGTCTTTGGAGCAGGGAGCGTTCGCTCAATTTGTGGGTCATCCTAGCCCAAACAACTGCCAACCTATTCGTGATCTTTTGGAGACAATATCAGACATTTTAAAAAGGAATCAATGTTTTGAGCAGACGCTAAAATATTTCAAAAAACGAGAGACTCGTTTTTTTCGGTCTGGTATTCTGCTATTCGCGGTAATTTGGCTCTTTTTAATCAACCAGAGGGTACGGACTGCCGTGTCAAGCTCCTCTCGCGCAGGGGGGGGGTAACTCAAGTGTTTTCTTTCTGCCCGTCACAGGAGCTATACAGGCTGTCTACATCATTGCCGGCTTTAGCTCGCTGTACGTGTGCGTGAATAGCCTGAGTTCGCCGAAGTTGAGCAAGTTCATCTGCGACATGAAAGATGTAGCACCCCTTGCTGAGAGGGAACTACATATTGCAGAAAATTGCTACAATTCTACTTCTGCTTTGTTTAAATCCGTTACTGCTGATCAGTGCTCGACAGATGATAAATCGGCAACTTCTGAAGATGATCAAGATGCATCAGAATTGTGCGCAGGCCCGCGTGCGCGTTAACCCATCAATATGAGAAACTTATCACAAAAGTATCTAAAGGCTGTGCTGATCGACTGGGCGTTTTTGCCTAAAGAGGCTTTAATAATGAATCTCAATTTTTTTTACATTAATATTGCAACAACGCTCTTTATTGAAGGAGCTTTTTTTCTCGATAACAAGAATAGAGGATCAATATGAACAGTGATCGTGATAATAGGCAGCAGTCAGGTGTCACTGATGATGATAACGACACCACTATAATTGAGGCTAGTGGTGCGCGTGTATCAGCAAACAAGATACAACTTATCATGCAAGTACATCAGGGCGTGGATGATTTTTTGCAGGTAGAAGCAGAGACGAGGAGTTCATTGCCAGCCCTCACACCTGGTTGGCGTTATATAAGGAGATCCGATTGCCTACATCTGGAAGATCATAAGATCATAACTCAATTTGTGGATAATCCTAACTCAGAAAACAAACAAGCTTATTCTGATTTGTTGAAGAGAATATTGGATCTTTCTAAGCCTAATCCTATAATATTAGCCTACAAACTAGGGTATGATCTGCAGTCTATGTTGTTGTTTTTCATGGAATGTTCTCTAATACCATTAAGTGTGTTCTTTGTATTGAGCGCGTATTTCAGCATGTCGGCAGACAAGGATATCAAGGCCCTACATATTAAGGCTGTCTGTATTGTCCTATTGGTTAGCTTTGGTCTTGTCGAGATGCTGCCCTGGTTGAAAGGAAAGTCTCACCAGAGAGATAGGTGCTTTGCTCTGAGGGAGACGCCTATTGCAAGCAAGTTATATCCTGCTGCTCTTGCTTTGTTTCAAGCCGTTACTGCTGATCAGTGCTCGACAGATGATAAATCGG
>JABABH010000087.1 GCA_014238325.1 Coxiellaceae bacterium
CAATCCTGTGCTGCCAGATATTGTAATCCTGCCTGAGGGGAAGGATCACCATATCGCATGCCTACAGCCACCACAAAAGTATCATCTAAACGCTTAGTAACAGCCGCACATAATGCCCGACTATGCACTAACAGAGGAGAGCCTTGTGGAGTCCAAATTTTCTGATATAAAGCCGCAGATCGTCCCGATCGAAACGGGAGAATCAAACCGTATAGCAATGCATATCGACATACGGTAGGTATGTTAATCACATAAGGATCAGCAAGAAACTCTGCTAAATAACGGCGCACAGCCGCCGTCGTAGGCGCAGCAGGTGTACCTAAATTAACTAATAAAACCCCTATTTTAGGTTTCATCCTAAGATTTATCACCTGCCATGCCGCCCATTCTATTAAAATATTATCGAATATTAAAGAATCTGTAAACGGGGCGGCATCAATATAGCTCAATCCCTCACCAACAAACTTCCATACTAAAGTTCGAGTCTTCGCTATCCTCCGTATCATCGCCTTCATCTTCCGAAACAGGAGTTTTAAAAAATGCTGCGCTTGGCTGCTGCACAGCATCCCTCTTATTTACAGCATCAAATGTCTCTCTATCGACAAACTGCAATAAAATGGCTGACAGCTCCTTTTTATGCAAACAATCAGCTCCCACTCGCAACATTGTGCCAGAATCTATAGGAGCTCCTGCTTGCAAAAAAGCTGATATTAGAGCTTGCCTTGCAAAGAATATCATCTGTATATCTCTTGGGGGCTCCATATATGTATCGTTGCTATCCCAACTCATGTGATATGACGCAACAATCTTTAGGCATGCATTATCCTCAGGTGTATATCCTAAGAGGCACATTTTTTCCATGACAGTACATAATTTTGTTGTTGAAAAATAGTACTGCTCTACCAAGTTTTTTTGAATATACCGACCAAGAGATCTGAAGAATGCATTCTGCTTTTCTAAAAATTCCACATCACTGAGTCTAAAATGAGGATCGAACATGGCTTCAATATTCTGTTCAATTGAAGCATACCAGCGACAAAATTGGTGCTCAAAGGTATATCGATATACATCATGAGGAATGATTCTAAACTCCGCCTTGATATCAGATATATGCTGCTTCCAAATCTCATAAAGTCCCTTAAGCATACTTGAATCACGTGTTTTATACACCATAAACAATAATGACCCTTGCTCAACATATGGCCGCATTAAAGAGAGATGGCAATCCTGGACTATATACTTTAATAACTGGCGATCTTTATGCTTAATGGCTGTATCACACAAATCTTGAATAAAAGATGCAATTTCTTCTCTCGCCGTTGGGTGGCTAAACTGATTCCTTAGAGGAGGAAATTTCTGATCGTTCCCAGCATGACTCCCATACTTTTCCTGATAATCTTTTAAACTACTCAAACGTATAAAATTATAGATACCATGCTCGTTGTCGTAGTTGCGTATTTGCTTAGTATATTGGGTATTATTTTTTTCATGACAATAAAACTGGTGCAAACTGAAAGAGCTACCATCCCATGGAATCACTGCAGCAGACGCTTGCTTCTGAGTATTCCAACCATGATCAGTAGGGAAACCTAAAAGTTCTACTCTATTTTTTATATCATTCAATTCGTCTACAGAAAGCCCCTTATGCTTCATAAGTTCCTGCTGAACATAGTTCGCCACGATAGAGCGATACGCTTCAAGTGCTGCTGAGAATAGTTCAGGGTTCAGGAAATCAAGCAAGCCGCTTGATTTTTGAATATAAGCACCAATCTTCTTCTCTTCAACATTTAGCGCAAATAGGACATCTGGCGCAGGTAGGACATCTGGCATAGCATCCATGCACCTAAATATCCTGTTAAGACAAGGATCGATATCCCTGGAAAACTTCTTAAACGCTGCAAAATATTGGGGTCTATATCGCTCATGACCGCTGATCTTTAATTTCTCGCCAAGGTCCGCTATATGTCTCCCTATTATAGAATATAAATGTGTAAGTAGCTCTTGTCTACAGCTTGCATGAATCATGGATATTAACGTCTGTCCCTCAGCATATGATGTAAAAGGGGATAACCCTAAATTATACAAACTATAGTTCAATGGCGACCGTTGCCCCTGCTCTACTATGCTAGTATAGTAGTCGTTAATAAAATATCCGATCTCCTGTCCTCCAGTAGATGCATGGTGCTTTGCAAGATGGCACGAGAAAGCATGCAAGCGAAAGACAATGCCAGGATTTGTTACATAACTATAATGCTCCTGTATTTTTTTGCTCAGTATATACCCTTCCTGAAATTCATCGCATAGTGAATCATATATACCGCCCTTCTCATACGCTTCCCGTATTTGACGACCTATTTCCGTATCCTCTTTCTCATGAATATAAAAATCCTTTAAACTTAAAAAGTTCTCCTTAAATTTAATCATTTTAGTCCCCAAAACTCAGTGAAAAATTAATTTAAAGCAAACTGGGTGATGATACAGGTAAAAAAATAATAGGCAATACCCGTTTACATCTTGATAATAAATGCAACAGTTTTCAGCATTTTTTTAGCAAGCTATATTTGATAAAATATTATAGACTTTAAGGTTTCGAATGAGCCTGAATACTTAATTAACCCAGTTTCGCGCATTTTCAAAAAAACGTATCCACGGGCTATAGGCTTGCCAATCAGCTGGATGCCAAGAGAGCTGCACCCCTCGAAATACACGTTCGGGATGAGGCATCATGATGGTGATACGACCATCGGGCGTTGTTAATCCCGTTATACCACCATCACTACCATTGGGATTAGCAGGATAAGCAGTGGTGCTTTCTCCCCTACTATTCACATAATGCAAAGTGGTGAGTCGATCTACTGATTCAAGGCTATCATGCTGAAAGAGCACTCGGCCCTCTCCATGTGCCACAGCAATAGGCAAGATACTATCTGTCATACCTTCGAAAAATAATGAGGGTGAGTTCGAAATTCTCACTAAGGATAAACGCGACTCAAATTGTTCTGACTGATTTTTGTGAAATGCTGGCCACCATCCCGCACCGGGTATGATATTTTTTAATGCTGAGAACATTTGGCAACCATTACAAACACCCAAGGCAAAGCGAGCCGTATCTTCGAAAAATGAGGTAAATTGATCTTTTAAAGCAGGATGATGCAAAATCGTTTGAGCCCAACCTCGACCCGCGCCTAAAACATCACCATAGGAAAAACCACCACAAGCGACTAACCCAATACAATCTTTTAAGTGAACTCGCCCCTCTAACAAGTCAGTCATATGCACATCGACCGGATTAAATCCAGCACAATAAAATGCCGCGGCCATTTCTATATGTGAATTCACACCTTGCTCACGTAAAATAGCCAGCGATGGGCGAATATTTTTATGGATATAAGGTGCCTCCATCTTCGACTCAAAATCAAAATTCACACGTGTCCATAATCCATCATCGGTATCCTGCAATTCATAGGCTTGTTGCACACAGCAGGGATTATCACGCAATAAACGAATACGATAACTGGTTTCTGACCAATCTCGCTGTAAATCTCGACGTGCAGCTTGATAAACAGGCTCCTCTCGATGGTAGATAATCATCTCGTCTGCCTGATTTATCTTCCCAATAGCATGACTACAATCCTTGAGTTCAAAACGAGTCAAGATCGCCCAAACTGATGATAAGACAGCAGTAGATACTTGAATCACAGCGCCCAATCCTTCAGAAAATAATAGGCCTGTTATATCCTCTCCTAAGGCCGTGATATCCAGGGTTATGCCTACGTGACCAGCAAAGGCCATTTCAGCTAAGGTCACGAATAAACCACCATCAGAGCGATCATGATAGGCTAAAATATATTGCGCTTGATTTAATGCCTGTACCGCCCCAAAAAATCTAACGACATCATCGTGATGAAAGGGTTGCGGTACCTGATGGTCTGCGGACCAATTTTGAGCCGTTTGCGCTAAACACGACCCCGCTAGCCCATGCTCCCCTCGACTTAAATCCATAAAAATGAGTATACTCTCAGGATCTCGCTGTAATTCCGGTGTTAATGTCTGGCGTGCATCCAGCACGGGTGCTGTGGCAGTCACGACAAGCGATAAAGGCGCCATCATATGCTCGGAGTCTGCTGCATGCTTCCAATCCGTTCGCATGGATAAGGAGTCCTTACCTACAGGAATACTCACCCCCAAAGCAGGACAAAGCTCTAAAGCTACTGCTTTTACAGCGTCATATAAAGCAGCCCCTTCTCCCGGTATATCTGCTGCTGCCATCCAATTTGCCGATAATACGATATCTGAGATATCTGCAATCCTTGCAGCAGCGATATTTGTGATGGCCTCCCCAACGGCTAATCGCACCGATGCTATAGGATCCAGCACAGCTAAGGGCGCACGTTCCCCAATCGCAACAGCATCCCCTGTATAATGAAAAAAATCATGCGTGGTGACCGCTACATCTGCCACTGGAACTTGCCATGGCCCCACGCAAGGATCACGTGCCACTAGCCCTCCAACGGAGCGATCTGCAATAGTTATGAGAAAAGATTTATCAGC
>JABABH010000088.1 GCA_014238325.1 Coxiellaceae bacterium
GGAATAATAGCATCGTAATGGTTGAGGGTTTCACCCATATAGTGAATGGATGGATGAACATTGCCAAGACTCATATAGCAACGTAATGTATTGATAATAGAGACTTCATGATTACGTTTCTGAGCAGTCTCTTGCAAGCGTCGCGTCGAATATAAGTCAGGTTTGGTTGATAAGATGCCAATTTTCACAGTGGAGCTCCTATCTGGTCCGATGGTAAAAAGAGTGACTTGGATCAACGATGAAGCGGTTTTGAATGGCGGTGCGCCCAAGCAGTAGACGGAAGAGCATCGTATTTCTATTGCTTAATGTGAGTTCAATAGGCCAGGAAAGCTCTCCCAGCGTGATGTGAGTTTCTATGACGTATCGTAATTCTCGATGGCCGCTCGAGTCAGCAATATAACGTTTATCGATCACGGCAGCTTCTGATACAATCGGTGTTGTGTCATGCTTTGGATGTATGGTAAAGCGAATAAACTCCTTCCCTCTGAGTTGAAAAGGAAAAATAGAGGTAGCATGCAATACGGAGGTGCGTGCTCCGGTGTCAATTTTTGCCTTTATATTGGAGATATTGAGCTTAGGAAAGCTCACCCATTCTCGCCACCCAATACGGGGTATCGATTCGCTTAAGTATTGAACGATTCGTATCACTCGATTACCATCCTTTGTCTATATTTATAATATAAACCTATTCTGATAGAAGTGGTGCCCATGGCGTGATTTTGATTGTAATCTCATAGATCTCGCGGGTTCATTCGGACGATTACGATGCTTTAAACACAATCAGTGAGCCTAGGGGCATTGAGGTGAAACCTGTGCCCTGTGGTCTCATAGACGACGAGAGTAGGGTTGTGCATTACTGTTTCGTTCTACATACCGTATAGATTTTGCAAAATTTCTTGAGCAGCAGGATCATGGGCGCATGGTTATGCTGCTTGGCAATTAACAAAGGAGTATCATTAGACTCTGTAGTAGCGTACATATTTCCACCAGCTGCGACCAGTACAGGAATTATTTTCACTGCATTATAGAGTGCTGCAAAATGCAATGGTCGAATTTTGGCACTATCTTCGTAATAATTTGGATCAGCACCTCTTTCCAGCAATTGCTTGACCTGACGCAAGCGTTTGCTGATAACGGCTTGTAGTAATTCCTTGTTGATCGCATCATCCATGTGTATTGACCTTAACCGCGGTGATTTTATCAGATTTTATTTTTTTAAAACGTTTTTTATTAATAATAAGATCGCGAAAAACTATAGAGAGATAAACAAAAATAAATCTCATTTTTTTAACTACCTGAAATAGGATAATCTTATGTTGCTTCTACTTTCTACTCAGATTAAAATGAAAGCTATCTAGAAGCATGGGTATTTATGGATGACAATCTAGATAGAGAAAGCTCATAACTTATGCAATCTATTAGCTTTTATAGAAAATGAAGTATGCTAATCACATTTTTATAAAATAATAGATATGATTGCCTTTAACTTGGTCAATTTTACATCGTCATGCTTGAGAGTCTGCCCTATACACTCTAATCTTGATTCTGATAAAATCTAATTTTCAGTGTGAATTATTTTTCTACTCCCTCCCGTCTATTTTTTAAGTGGATGGAGGTTATTGATCGAATACTTGGTTATCCAGTCGATGCATGCTCAAAAATTTATTGTAGAATTCGTCTACTAATTTTTATTTGATTATTTGCTTTAAAAAATAACAAAATGTGAACAAAGAACATGAGGATATTTTTTATAGGAAAAGATAAATGGCTCAGCATCCATACGGTCAGTTGAGTGGGTTACTGTGTTCTTAGCTACGGTAAGGCCTGAGAGTATAAGCCCTCACTCAATCTAGGGAGGTGCAAGTGATCGATAAAGCAGTCCATCTGCTCAATAGAAACAGTATGTGCTCGCATACTTCCCCAGCTCTAAATAATAATTTCTTAAGAATATATGCTAGAATAGAGCTCACTGGTGACCTAGATATATGAGGTAGGTGTGATGACGGTAGTTTGAATAATTCTCAATTTCAAGTAAGATGTCCCTAGCTGAACGTGCAGCCCATTATGTTGGTTGCTAGCTATGCATGTTAAGATGCACGGGGATGCAATTGTGCATATTCAATGAGTCTTGATGGGTACCCTAATATTATTGTGACTACATTCAATTGGAAAAAGGATCCGAATCACGCACGGGAGTCTAAGCGCTATGCCCATCCTGTGGTGAGTCGAGAATTTATTGTGCAATATCTCACCGATATGGGCTGTCCTGTTTCCCTTGATCGACTGTTGACCGTGTTTTCGATCAAGAAAAATCCAGAAAAAGAAGGACTAAGACGCCGCTTGATTGCGATGGAGCGAGATGGTCAAATCATGCGAAATCGTCGGCGACAGTATGCCTTAGTCGAAAATATGGAGTTATTGCGAGGTTCTGTGCATCTGCATCGCGACGGCTTTGGCTTTTTGATCCCTGATGATGGTTCCAACGATGTCTTTTTGGCGGCTCGGGAGGTCCGTGCTGTATTGGATAATGATACCGTCTTGGTGCGTATCTCGGATATTCGTGATAAAGGCAGAGAAGGGCGTATTGTTGAGATTTTATCAAGAAACACCCAACAGTTAGTCGGGCGATATTTTGAATCAAGAGGCATTGCATTTGTGTCCCCTTATAGTAAAAATATGATACACGACATTGTTATTCCCAATGCGGGTGATGGGGAGATAGCGGCAAAATTGGGTCAATTCGTGCTGGTTCAGATTACGGATCAACCCACTGCACGTACGCAAGCTATGGGTCGCATCATGGCTGTTTTGGGAGACCCAGATACGCCTGGCATTGCTATCGCATTGGCTACACAAGCCTATGGTTTACCCCATCAATGGTCAACCTCTGTGGAACAAGAAGTCAAAGCGTTAGAATATCTTTCTTCGGTGGAGGTGGATGGATCTCGAGAAAATTTAACCAGCTTGCCGTTTGTGACCATTGATGGAGAAGACTCGCAAGACTTTGATGACGCTGTATACTGTGAAGCTGTCTCAGAAGGATGGGTGCTCTATGTTGCCATTGCGGATGTGTCGCATTATGTGAAACCGGACACTGCTTTGGATCAAGAAGCTCAGAAACGGGGTAATTCTGTGTATTTTCCTATGCACGTGCTTCCCATGTTACCAGAGATATTATCGAATCATTGGTGCTCGTTACGCCCGCATGTGAATAGATGTGTTATTGTCTGTAAAATGCGTTTTAACCAAAAAGCGGAACTTTTAGGTTATCAATTTTTTGAAGCGGTTATCTGCTCGCATGCTAGGCTGACGTATACGGAAGTGGCGGGGTTATTAGAAGGGACCATCCAAAAGCATCGGCGTTTGCTTCCACACCTACAAAGTTTGTATAAATTATATCAAAAATTATGGGAGCAGCGTATCTATCGTGGTGCCATTGAGTTTGAAACGACAGAGACACGTATTCAATTTAATGCTAAAGGTAAAATTAAATGCATTGTCCCCATTATTAGAAATGTGGCGCATAAAATTATTGAAGAGTGTATGTTAGCGGCTAATGTCTGTGCTTCGTTTTTCTTAAAAAAAGCGAATATGCCAACTTTATATCGAGTACACGAAGGTCCGGATCAACAGAAATTAAAGGATCTTAGGCAGTTTTTACGCGCCTTTAGTCTGCGTTTAACCGGGGGAGATAAGCCTAC
>JABABH010000089.1 GCA_014238325.1 Coxiellaceae bacterium
TAGCTTGCAATTGATCAAATAAAGAATTGAGTTCTTGAATTAATGGACGGATTTCAACGGGTAAGGTTTTCAAATTCACAGGCTTTAAAAATCCTGGTGTACGTTGGCTCACTTCTCGTGTTACTTTTTTAATAACGCTCAAGCCTCGTCCAACAATGATCCAGATCAGGAGCATTAACAGTGGATAGGTGATGAGCATCACGAACATAGCGCTGTATATTAATTGGCCCGCTAGTCGTTTGGTGTCATTGAGTTTTTCTGAGACGATGATCGTTAATTGGTTTTTTAGATCTTCTGTGGTGTCGAGGCGCCAAGTCTGATGATCTATAGTGGCCGTGGAAAGTCCTACGAGGTGGGTATGGGGGTGTATTAAAGGGGCGTGGGCTGAACGCAATACTAATTTATTGTTTTTGGACCAAATTTCGAACTCTAGATGAGGTATATGGAGGTGCGGTATGGGGGTACGGGGCGTGGAGACCGTAAGCTTCTGCTTAAGTTGGGTCACATTTTGTTGCTGTAGTCTGTGATAGACGTCG
Organism: Coxiellaceae bacterium; assembly: GCA_014238325.1. GTDB lineage: Bacteria > Pseudomonadota > Gammaproteobacteria > Coxiellales > Coxiellaceae > JABABH01. The sequence continues at coordinate 537 of JABABH010000089.1, forward strand.
ACCAAGGTCTCGAGTTGGCGAGCAGTCAACACCATCTCAGCATCATCTTGGGATTTGACGACTTTTTGAATGAGGATAACATTACTGATGACGGAGGCCACGATAACGAGGGTAATGGCGCATAATAGATTGCCAATCAGGAAGGCACGGATAGACAAGACTATTCTACTTCTTTTTCTACCATGTATCCTATCCCACGGATCGTGCGGATAAGTTTAACACCGAACCGTTTTCGTAAATTGTGTATATGTACTTCTAGCGCGTTACTGTCGATGTTTTCTCCCCAGCCATATAAGGTTTGATTGAGTTGGTCACGGGATATCACACGGCCTGGATTTTCTAATAGCTTTTGTAATAAGGAAAATTCTCGACGGGATATAATGCTTTTTTCACCCTCAAACTGCACGATATGCGAGGCCGGATCCAAAACGATGCCTTTATAGGTAATCTTGGGGGTGGCTCGCTCCTTCGAACGTCTCTGTAATGCTCTGATAGTGGCGCAGACTACATCTAAATCGAAGGGCTTCGTCAAGTAGCTGTCCGCTCCTTTGTCGAGACCAATGACTTGATCAGTAGGGGTGTCTTTGGCCGTTACAATCAGCACAGGTGCGATCATGTTTTTTTTTCTAATCGCATGCAATACTTGGAGGCCAGAGAGCTTTGGGAGCCCTATGTCCAGTAGGATAATATCAAAAATTTCTGATACTTGATGGTTTTGGTAAGGTGGAAACAAAGTTTTCAAGGCTTGTTCTCCATCTTGCACCCAGTCGATGACATGACCATAGTTTTGCAAGCCTTGCTTCATCGCAAAGCCAAGATCGTGGTCATCTTCTGCAAGTAATATCCTCATAGTATGTCACCTCAGTTTATGTGAGCATCCATGATGACCTGATCGTTCACGAGAAGTCCATTTTCAGTGATTTAACATAGAGATACAGGACATTCCTGCCCCAAAGGATTACTTTGTATCCCCCAACATGCTAAGATCTAGATTTGTGCCGAGGTGGTTGGTCGAGACCCACCTTGAACCATCTTTATGTCACTAAGATTAAAGGAAAAGTGAATGAAATGCAACCATATTCCTTAAAATATTGTTATAATTTTATAGATAGACCTTAATTCGAATCACTATTTTTGCAATACGCGCTAAAAGGTATGTTTCATGAACAATAATCGGATGACCTTATTACAAAGTACCATTGATCAAGTGGTAGCTTATGCTCAGAAGCAAGCCTTAGGAGATCAAGAGAGCCTGATTTTGAAATTTATTCGTCGCTATTACGGCAATATCCTGCATGAGGATATCCAAAATCGCTCGATTTCGAGCCTGTATGGAATGGTGATATCACATTGGAAGCTGCTGTACCAGCGCAAACCGAAAGAAGTGAAGGTCAATATTTTTAATCCTAATTTTGAAGAATGTGGCTGGGAATCTAAGCATACCCTAATCCAGCTCGTTGTTCAGGATATGCCGTTTTTGGTGGATTCTATTCGAACTGAATTGCATCGCTTAGGTTTTAATATTCATTTGATGATCCATACAGGGGGCATACAGGTTCGTCGCAATAAGCAGCATGCGATACAAGCCGTAGGATCAGGTACCGGCAAGCCTCCCGCGCATTATACCATGGAAGCACCCGTTGCGATGGAAATCAATCGGCAAACGGATATGCGTGAATTACTGCGTAATATTCGACGCATTCTGCGGGATGTCCGCGTTGTAGTAGAAGATTGGCAGTGTATGCGAGGCCGCTTGAAAGAGGTCATCGGGCATCTGCCCAGCAAGGCCCAAGAGCAAGAGGTGGAGTCTGATCAAGAAGACAAACAGTTTTTGCAATGGCTAGATCAACATTTTATTTTCCTAGGCTATCGCTATTATGAGGGGGTAGAGACAAAAGGAGATAAGGCCTTACAACTCGTGCCTGGATCAGGATTAGGGGTGTTACGTGATCATACGCATAGCCAGATGTTGAGGCAATATGCAGAGCTACCAACAGCGGCTCGCAAAATCTTATTATCTCAAGAGCAACGCCTTATTTTAGCTAAAACGAACACGGTATCGACTGTGCATCGTTCGGCCTATACGGATTATGTGGGTGTCAAACGGTTTAATGCTGAGGGGAAGCTTATGGGGGAAGATCGCTTCATCGGTCTATATACCTCTGAGGTATACCGTTGTGAAATTAAAACCATTCCTGGTATTCGCCAAAAAGCTTCGGCTATCTTAAAACGAGCGGGTTTTTCGAGCCATAGCCATGCAGGTAAAGACTTACAAAATATATTGGAAACCCTACCTCGTGATGATGTATTTCATGCTTCCATAGATGAACTATTTGAATGGTCTATAGGTATTCTGCATTTACAAGAGCGGAGAAAATTACGATTTTTTGCAAGACAAGATGCTTTTGGACGATTTATGTCGTGCCTGGTTTATGTGCCGAATAATAATTTTACGACGGATTTAGTGACTCGTATGCAGGATATTTTAATGCAAATCTTTCGTGGTTTGCATGTGACAGCAGATTTTTATTTTTCTGCATCCGTTTTGGCACGTATTCATTTTGTTATTCGTATTGATGCAGCTCATGCCTCTACAACGTATGATGCTGGTGCGATTGAAAAGGCTTTGGCTAAAATTGCTGTTTCTTGGGAAGATGGATTTTTAGCAAGTGTACAAACACATTTTGGTGAAGAACGTAGTCATGAGCTATTTAAACGTTATCATCATGCTTTTCCTTTGGGTTATCGGGAAGCATTTGAACCCAATCAAGCGGTTTTAGATCTTGAATATTGTGAAAAATTATCGGAATCCAATCAATTAGGTATGAGTTTTTACCGTCCTTCGGGGGCGTCAGAAGCCATTATTCGATTTAAATTATTTAGGCAGGATGTCACCGTTCCTTTATCGGACGCCTTACCTATGTTAGAAAATATGGGGCTGCGTATCGTTGGAGAAGAACCTTATGAGCTATTATTTGACGATGGACACAAAATTTGGATCAATGACTTCAATATGCAATATGTCAGAGACCCTAAATTTAATGTTGAGGAAGTGCGTCATGTTTTTCAAGAAGCCTTTTATAAAATTTGGTCGGGAGAAGCCCAAAACGATGTTTTGAATAAACTGGTATTAGAGGCAGAATTAAATTGGCGTGAAATTAGTGTACTGCGAGCGTATACGAAATATGTTTGGCAAGTGGGGTTCACGTTCAGCGAGCGATACGTTATGAATACCGTCGTGGCGAATGCAGAGATCGCACGCTTGCTGATTGGCTTATTTAAATGTCGTTTTGATCCAGAGAAATTTGGAAAAGTTAAAGAAGAAACTGAGGCGATTGAAGCAACGCTTTCTCAGGCCATTGATGCCGTCGCTATCTTAGATGAAGATCGCATTTTGCGGCGTTACTGGGCCTTGATTCATGCGACTTTACGGACCACTTATTTCCAAGATGCTACACCTAAAAATCGTTGCTATATCGCTTTTAAATTTGATCCTCATAAAATTCCCGATGTGCCCAAGCCGCTTCCAAAATATGAAATTTTTGTCTATTCTCCACGATTTGAAGGAATACATTTGCGGGCAGCGCCTATAGCGCGTGGTGGTATTCGTTGGTCAGATAGACGTGAAGATTATCGTACCGAAATTTTAGGTCTCATGAAGGCACAACAAGTGAAGAATGCTGTCATTGTTCCAGCGGGAGGAAAAGGCGGTTTTATTGCTAAAAATTTACCTGTGGGCGGTACGAGAGAGGAAATTTTTCAAGAGGGCGTGGCTTGTTATCAATCTTTTATTCGTGGTTTGCTAGACTTGACGGATAATCTTAAAAATAATGCTCTCGTGTTGCCTAGACAAATGGTGCATTATGATGATCCCGATCCTTATTTTGTCGTGGCTGCAGATAAAGGGACGGCAACTTTTTCTGATATTGCTAATCGCATTGCCATAGAAAAAGAGTATTGGATGGGTGATGCTTTTGCATCTGGAGGATCGACAGGGTATGACCATAAAAAAATGGGCATTACAGCGCGCGGTGCTTGGGTATCTGCGCAGTGTCATTTTCGAGATCTTGGCATTGATATCGATAATATGCCTATTACTATGGTAGGTATTGGTGATATGAGCGGTGATGTATTCGGCAATGGAGTCTTGTTGTCCCGCCATTTAAAAGTCGTGGCGGCTTTTAATCACCAGCATATTTTCTTGGACCCTAATCCAGACCCAGCCACGAGCTATGAAGAACGTTTACGTTTATTCCAGTTGCCGCGATCCACTTGGCAAGATTACAAAAGAAGTGTCATTTCATCCGGTGGTGGCGTGCATTCAAGAGCTTTAAAGCGGATCCGACTCACACCAGAAGTGATGGCTTTATTAGAGGTCAAAAAAGAATTTATGGTGCCCAATGAACTCATACGTGTTATCTTGCAATTACCGCTAGATTTGTTATGGAATGGTGGTATAGGCACGTATGTCAAAGGCTCGAAAGAAATGGATCGAGAGGTTGGGGATCGTAGTAATGATCATCTGCGTATCAATGGTCGAGATTTGCGTGTTCGTGTCGTCTGTGAAGCTGGCAATTTAGGATTGACACAATTAGGTCGTATTGAATACGAACTGAAAGGTGGCCGTATTAATACGGATTTCATCGATAATTCTTGCGGTGTTGATTGCTCTGATCATGAAGTCAATATTAAAATTCTCCTCAATGCAGTCGTCTCTGTATCCAAAATGGGGGAACGTCAACGCAATCGTTTGCTCGCGAGCATGACAGATGACGTTGCAGAATTAGTTTTAAAAAATACGTATTATCAAAACAAAGCCATTAGTTTTGCAGCGTATCTCGCTCCCCATAATGTAGAATTGCATCGACGTTATTTAAATTATTTAGAAAAAAGTGGTAAGCTTGATAGGAAATTGGAATTTTTGCCTGACGATAAAACTTTGACTGAAAGAAAAGCAGCTGGTATTGGGCTGACCCGTCCTGAGTTATCTGTTTTGTTGACTTATACCAAAATTATTTTAAAGGAAAAAATAAAAAGCAGTGGATTGGTGTCCGATGCTTATTTATCAAAATATGTACGATATGCTTTTCCTAAACGCTTGCATCGTCAATTTGCTGCTCAGATGAAAACACATTATTTAGCAAAAGATATTATCGCAACACAGCTGAGTAATCGCTTGCTGTTTTTAATGGATGTCACGTTTATCTATCAAATGCAAGATGAAATGGCAGCACCTTTTGCAGCTGTGGTGAGGTGTTGTGTGACAGCGACTAAAATTTTTAAATTAGAAGAGCTATTATTAGAAATTGCCTCATTGGATGATCGTGTCTCGAGTTCTACACAATATAATATGGGTTTGGAAGCGCGTCGCGTGGTGCGCCGCGCAACACGTTGGTTACTGCGACGTTGGTTATTGCGCAATCGTTCGGAAAAGCTTGATATTGCAGAAATGGTTGCCTATTTTTCCGAAGATGTGACTTCGGTATATCGACGTCTGCCGAAATTACTCTTAGGAGAAGATAAAGCTGTGATTGATAAGCGGTACGCTGCTTTGATCGAAGAGGGCGTGCCGACGGAATTAGCTTTACGCATTGCCAGTGTTCGATCCGTATCTCATGCACTGAATATTATTGAATTGGCTAACTTATATCATGAAGAAGTGTTTCGTGTTGCAAAAATTTATTTTATGATTGCTGATCGATTGCACTTGTTTCGATTCCGTGAAATTATCAACGCTTTTTCCGCAGATGACCATTGGGCAGTCTTAGCCCGTGCGGTCTATAAAGGCGACTTAGATTGGATTCAACGTGAGTTGACTGTTCATATATTTTTGAATACTAAATCCCGTAGTATCCCTGGTAAAATTAAGGAGTGGTTACAAAAACATCAGAATCTGATTCAAAGATGGGAGAATATTTTAACCGATTTGCGTAGCACGGAATCTAAAAACTTTGCACTCTTATTCGTAGCGATGCGCGCTTTGCGAGATTTAGTAGGTAGTATCATGTAAATGAGTGATGATTGAGCACTCTTGGAGGCATCGCTCAAGAGATTTGTATCAATCTCTTCAAGAAGCTTGCAATTCTCATCAAACATCCCTAATATTTTGTAAGGTAACTCTATGCATTAACTTAAGACTTGTTGATTTGAATATGAGAAGCTTGCGATAGTAGATCATCAGCCACTTGGACTAAGGGTGGCATGTTTGAGCGTTTGCTAATTTTTAAGTATTCTTATTTGCTATATCACTCAAGTTCAGCCATGAAAAGGACTTTTAATCATGAATAAAAAATTATTGACTACAGCAGTCATCGGTTCTGCTATGATGTTTTTTGCCGCGGGTTGTAGTAATCCACAAGCTATGCCACGTAGTGATATGACCTATCCACCTTCTATGGGGAAAATGGATGGTTCATATACTCGTATGGCTAATCATTGTTGTGCTGCGGTGAGACGATATGGCTGCCATGCGATGAATATGGATGTGTGTAAGCGAATGAAGTGTCATTGTAATGGCCCGCTTGCTCCAGGTTGCAGCCAAATGCTGAAAAAATGCGGCATGAGAATGCATTGCTGCGCAAAAGCTCATAACCATCGTTAATGCGTTGGTAGCTATATAGCTTAGCGAGTCGCTGTCATGGATTTTTCTACGACAGCGATTTTTTTGGATCAATACGATGCTGCTCGCTTAGTGTTCCTCATGTATGCTGAAGGGTATCTCTCAGGTCTCGCGGAGCGTCGTCATCGGGTCGAGCCGTGATGCACGATAAGCAGGATAAGCACCTGATATCACGCTCACGCATAAAGAGAGTGTGAATCCAAGAATAGGTGGAAGGTAGCATATCATAAAGGTCCATCCTGTTATTAGGGTGAGTATTTTTGTGGCGAGGATACTGATGATGACTCCCATGATGCCACCTAAACCCCCTAATAGGGCAGATTCTACTAAAAATAACGATAGAATATTAGAGGGCGTCGCGCCTACAGCCATGCGAATCCCAATTTCATGATGCCGTTTACTGATAGAAAGTAGCATGAGATTCATAATTCCCAGACCCGCAATAAGTATAGAAATACTAGCAATAGATCGTAATAACCAATTTAAGCTATAACGTTGTTTTTTGATCAGTTCAGTGAGAGCGGCTGGAGTTTGAAA
>JABABH010000090.1 GCA_014238325.1 Coxiellaceae bacterium
ATACGGTATATTGATTTCATAGCAATCCGTAGTATAACTATACTCATTGGATCATCTGGCTTTGGCCAACTGGTCAGGATATAGGAAGTCACCTCTCTATTTTTAGACTTACCTTATACAAAGCCATCACTTTTTATGTCATCAGGAGGAGTAATCCATGCTGGTATTAGAAAGACGATGTGGTCAAGAAATTATCATCGGCGACACTGCCGATATTCGAGTCAAAATACTATCACAAAAAGGAGATATTATTCGTTTAGGCATTGCGGCACCCGCCTCTTTTCCCATTCATCGGCGTGAGATATTTGAGCGATTACAAGGCAGAAAGCGCGGAGAACACAAGAAGATTGACAGCCTGGTTCACTAATCATGTCAACACACTATTTGTGGGAAAAGCTAGGGCCACCTATCCAAGCGGCATTGCAGGATCCGACGATTGTCGAAGTGATATTAAATCCGGATCACTGCCTCTGGGTAGGCGATAACCTACACGGGTATCGGTGTGTGGGGAGCTTGGCAGAACACCAAGCTCTCTCTTTTGTCTATGCTTTGGCTCAGCAAAAAGATCAATGCTTAAATCATATCACGCCCTATTTGGACGCTACTTTACCTTTTCAAGGAGAACGCATACATATCACTATTCCGCCCGTCAGCGAATCGGTTGCTTTTAATATTCGAAAGATGTCACCTTTCATTTTTTCCTTAGAAGATTACCAAGAAAAGGGTATTCTCAGTGAAGAACAACTTTCTGTATTAGTCTCTTGTATTCAAGAACGAAAAAATATCTTAATCAGCGGTTCACCAGCAGCCGGTAAAACCACCTTTGCCAATGCGGTATTAGAAAAAATAGCCACAGAATCCTCAGCAGGAGAACGGCTCCTTATTCTAGAGCAAGTGCCTGAATTACAATGTCATCTTAAAAACATCAAACGGTTATTCACGAGCCATGAGGTGAATATGAATACCTTGCTATGGATGGCGATGCGCCACGCACCCGATCGATTAGTCGTAGGGGAAGTGCGAGATGGGGCGGCGTTGGATTTATTAAAGGCCTGGAATACGGGGTGTCGAGGTGGTGTAGCAACCATTCATGCCAATAACGCGCGAATGGCGGTACAACGGATATTAGATTTAGCCTGCGAAGCGATAGTGACCCCGCCCTATCGCTTGGCAGCAGAAGCCTTAGAGATCATTGTCCATATACACCGTGATGGACTCCATCATGCAGGACGTCGCGTGACCGAGATTATTCATGTGGATGACTTTAATACCAAGGATCAGAATTTTAATTTTACCACCTTAGCTTAAAGGAACGATCGATGAAAAAAATAATACTTTTGATACTGAGTTATTTGGGGATGCTTGTTTGGCCCCATTATGCACTAGCCGCGCAAGTCGGAGTCAATGCTTGGGAGAATATTTTAAATAAAATATCCATGTCCTTAACCGGCCCAGTTGCCTATGCCATTGCAATTATTGCCATCGTCATCAGCGGTCTTATCATGGCCTTTTCAGATCTACAGGGCGGCGCCAAGCGATTCGCACAAGCATGTTGTGGGCTTTCTATTGCTTTCTTTGCGGTACAAATCACCACACAATTTTTAGGATTCAGTGGAGCAGTACTCTGATGAAATGGCGACGGGTGAATAAAGCGATGATGCGGCCGATTCTGATTCTAGGTGTCGAAAAACGTTTATTCCTGCTGAACGGCTTGCTGTCTTTTCCGTTGATAGCAGCCACCCATTTGGCTATACCCGCCTGTTTTGTTGGAGTGGGGTTTTTCTTAGTCTGTCACCTAATTTTGCGGCAAGTATCGCAGGCCGATCCATTCTTAGGGGTATTATTCAAACGTAGTACCCGATATATCTGGCAAGCTTATTTTCCCGCAAAAAGTCATCCGAGCGCAGCGGTCCGCTGGCATTTACAGTCGGTATCATGCCCAAAGAAAGAATCCGTACTGTGGATTTTATGAATAGTGTGGATAACCCATTCGAGTTACCCACACTATTGCACAAGGATCCACAGCCAACAACGACTGGATTGAAACATTTAAAGAGATAAGCATCAATATCTTACAGATCACGTATCCAAGGAGACACCACGATGACTCACACCTCATCTTTATCCCGATCCATCAAACAAGGCATGCTGACATTGCGCCGTCACCCGGGTATGAATGATTTATTAACCTATTTAATGCTCTTAGATCCTCAGACGATCCTGCATAAAGACGGCGCTTTATCTCGTCATTATCGCTATATGGGCCCCGATAGTCACGCCTCGACAGATCAAGCATGTGAGTATTATGCACAAACCTGGCAGAACAGCTTTAATTTTCTCGGCCATGGTTGGATGCTGGAAACCAACGTCATCAGTCAATTACTAGACCATCAGGTGAAGCCAGGGACTTTTCATGAAATCGCATCGGCATTGATTGATGATGAACGTTCCTTACGATACGAAGCTGGTCATTATTTTCAGTCATTTTATTATTTATCCCTCACCTGGAAACCGGATCACACCATCACCCCACTTCAACGCTTTGCGATTCATGCCGATGAGGTAAAATCTTCAGAATTGTCGCATCATTTAAAGCAATTTGATCGCGTGACTCAAGACTTTATCCAGTATTTAGAACGTTCCTTGACTCAGATAGAAGTGCTACAAGGCGATGCCTTAACCACTTTTTTACATCAATGCTTATCGGGTGAAAAAACAAAACTCGTACAACCCTCCATCGGATCGTTTTTAGATGGCTATCTATCACAAGATTTTGTGGCAGGCTTCCAACCCCAAGTCGGTGGACATCCTATTCAGGTGCTAAGTATCGACGATGTTCCCGCTTACGCCTATCCTGCCATGCTCGATACGATCAGTGCCTTTCCCATAGCCTATCGCTGGTCGAGTCGATTCATAGGGCTGGATACCGGCAGCGCACGGCAATATCTGAAACGGGTTGAGCGCCAATGGTCGTCGAAAGCCATCGGTGTGATGGGCGTGATGCGAGAGTCGATGGGGATGCCCACCCGCTTGGATCGCGATGCTGAGCAGATGGCTGAACAATGTCGAGACGCTCAGATGTCCAATGCTTCTGGAGAAGTCGGCTATGGTTTTTATAATAGCAATATCATTCTGATCCACAACGATCTTCAATTTTTAAATACAGCCAGCCAAGCTGTGATTGCACATATACAAAAAATGGATTTTAAAATTCGTCGCGAAACGGTCAATGCCACAGAAGGCTATCTCGGTTCTTTACCCAGTCATGGTGATTATAATTTGCGTAAAATGCCAGTGGATACCCATTTTGTCAGCTGCGTGTTGCCCATTAGCACTCTTTATCAAGGAGAGCCCCGTTCCCCTTGCCCGATGCTGGGGTATCAGAGTCAACCTGCCTTACTGATCTGCACAGCGCAAGGGCATCGTCCTTTTTATTTGAATCTGCAC
>JABABH010000091.1 GCA_014238325.1 Coxiellaceae bacterium
ACCTATCCCACTGACAAGATGCGAAGCATGCATTTGAGGTGAGTCATCAAGATGGGGGTTCTTAAGAGGACAACCGCGATTTTTCTTTTAAGTGGCTGAGCGAATATTCATTTTTCGCCAGCCCAACAAAGATATACCGCTCGCAGTAGCCCACTTCGCATCTTCATTCGCGAGCGGTATATACATCTGGTCTTAGTTTTTTAACAGACTCATTATGATAACAATATCGTCTAGCAACTCCTAGAAAAATAAAAATGCTCCCTTATAATACAGAAGATAAAGACTCAGAAAGCATGCAGACAAACTTAAATTGGAATAGCAGTTCAAATCATATCGCCCAGGAGAAAAATGGCAATCCGTTGCAAATATTTGAGGGCGCAGCTCAACGCTATACTCTTTATCAGACTGATCCGAAGGTTCAGGTTGCCTGGAATGCGTTGGTTATGTCAGTTGATGATCCCCTAAATTATCCGTATGATATAAACGATTTTTTCAAATATTATACACTAGATTCTATTATAGCTAAGCATAAAGAAGAAGACTTGCTCTCACAATTTCATAAAATATGTGATGAAGCAGAATCTAAGAGGGATACCTGCAATATTGATACAAGTGCTGCCTACCAAGTTGATGGGATATTTACCCCTCAACGTCTTCTACAAAGCAACACGAAAACCCACCCTACAAAGCAGAAAAAGAAGGCTACGAGACGGGTGAAGGGCTTGACTGATTTAGAAATTATTTATCATCATTACCGTCACCTACCCCATGTTGAAGCTGCCTGGCAGAAGCAGCATCATGATTCCCCACAAGGAGTTACACTGCTGCATCATGCTACAAGGGAAGGAAATCTTTACCTTATGAGCATACTGATAGATACTGGTTTTAAAATTGATTCAAGAGATACCAATGGAGCTACATCGCTGCATTATGCTATAGGGCAAGGAAATCCTGATATTATAGAGTACCTTATAGAGCGGGGGGCAGATCTCAACGTATTAAATCACAGGGGCCAGACACCTCTACGTTCTGCCGTACATCGAAACAACTCTGATGCTATAACATTACTTGCAAAGGGTGGGGCAGATCTCAACAAACAAGATAAGCAGGGCCTCACACCTCTGCATTATGCTGCAAAGCAAAACAGATCTCGGGCTATAAAAGCATTGCTAAAAGCGGGGGCTGCCCCCCTATTAAAAGATCATCAAGGAAAAACACCTATAGACTACGTCGTGCCATCACTCAGGCAAAACTTCATCAAAGCAATAGAAGAGCAGGCACACAACAAGAATAGCAATCTCGATACCAATTTTGCTGAAGCTACACACGCTCAAGTGACCTCAACTCCATATGGTACGGCTCAAAGCACTATCTTCGACGATAACAGAAAGAGGCGACACTTGACCGGGAAGCTCGATGAACATAATATAACCACCGAGGCTCCACGCTGGTCCGCTCCATCATAATAGGCACTTCACGGCATGGATATACCGCTCGCAGTAGCCCACTTCGCATCTTCATGCGCGAGCGGTATATACATCTGGTCTTAGTTTTTTAACAGACTCATTATGATAACAATATCGTCTAGCAACTCCTAGGAAAATAAAAATGCTCCCTTATACTACAGAAGATAAAGACCTAGAAAGCATGCATCCAAACTTAAATCGGAATAGCAGTTTAAATAATATCCCCCAGGAGGAAAATGGCAATCCGCTGCAAAAATTCAAGGACGCAGCTAAATGCTATCGACGTTATCAGAGTTTCCCGGGTGTTCAGGAGGCCTGGGACGCCTTAGTTATGTCAATTAGTGATCCCCTAAATTATCTGTGTGATATAAACAGTTCTTACAGATATGATATGCTGAATACTATTACAGCTCAGCATAAAGAAGAAGACTTGTTCGCACAATTTAATAAAATATGTGATGAAGCACAATCTAAGGTGGATACCTGCAATATCGACACAAGTGCTGCCTACCAAGTTGATGGGATATTTACCACTCAACGCCTTCTACAAAGCGACACGAAAACCCATCATACAAAGCAGAAAAAACATCCTAAGAAAGGGATGAAGGGCTCGACTCATCTAGAAACTATTTATCATCATTACCGTCACCTACCCCATGTTGAAGCTGCCTGGCAGAAGCAGCATCATGATTCCCTAAGAAAAGAAGATCTCCTCAAGCTACTCGGCGAGGAAACATCTAAAGAACTGACTCGTCTGCAAACAGAACCCCTCAGCTCTCTACAATTTCACCCTATGGACCTTTTAGAAGCATTTAGAGCTGAGTCCTTGGTTATTTATAATCAGCTTATTACACAGATCAATAACGTCACTCCACAAGGTTTTCAAAACATCCAAAAGCACATCACCTACCGCAAGGAAGCAACAAAGAATTCTAGAACGATTTTGCATGCTGCTGCACTTTACGAACTTAATAAGCTTATTTCACTAGCTATACAGTCTGGCAACAACCCTAATGCAGCAGATAGCAATGGATACACGCCTCTGCTTATTGCCCTCCGGACAGGAAACCCTGATACTCTACTATTATTGCTAAAACTTGGGGCAGACCCTAACAAAACAAATAAAAAGGACCGTACGCCTATCTATACTGCCATATATCAAGACAATGTTGATGCTATACGCTCACTTGTAAAATTTGGGGCAAAGGTCAACACAGAAGATTGCGAGGGGCTCTCACCACTGGATTATGCGTTAAAAGCAGGAAACTATCTTATTATTCAAACTCTTATAGAGTATAAGGCACGCTCTACAATATCCGATAAAATCGGATCTACACCTCTCCATATGCTTGCACAAAAAACAGATCTTCGAACATTTGAGTTCCTGCTGCTAGCAGGAGAGGAGTTCAACCCTTACTTAAAAGATCGTCAAGGAAAAACACCTATAGACTACGTCATTCCATCACACAAGCCATACTTCATCAAAGCAATAGAAAAACACGCACACAACAAGAATAGCAATCTCGATACCCGTGTTCCTGAACCTACACACGCTCAAGTGACCTCAACTCCATATGGTACGGCTCAAAGCACTATCTTCGACGATAACAGAAAGAGACGACACCTGACCGGGGAGCGCGATGCAAATAATATACCCATCAAGGCTCCACGCTGGCCTGTTCCATCACAGTAAGCACTGCATGGCATCGACATTAGCTCTGCTTATACGCTTGCAGCCCTTTATTGTTTTTATGCCATCCATAGGATATAAAAAACCCAATAGCATTGAGCATAATTCCCGATATTAAGGGTCCGGCATTCATTGAAGCGGGCCAAATGAGTCGGCACATACTCGCCCCTATCACACCACATACTGCACCTATAAAAAAGTCGCGCGCAGAAGCCGATAGCTTAAAGATCACCGCAAGCAACGGTACTAAAATAATAGGGGACCAAAAATTATAGGCTAATAATAAAATATCTAATACATTCTGAATCATCGCAGAAAAAATAACGGCAATCATACCGACTACCACTGTGCTCATACGTGCCCATCGTAATAAATGCTCTTCTTGTATGGGCTTACCAGGTATATTTTTCATAATATCTTGAACAAACGCCATAGAGGCGGCATTGAGCAGGCCAGATGACGAAGATAATATAATCGACAACATAGCTGCAATCATAAATCCACGCAAACCCAGGGGCAATATGGTCTTTACCACCCATGGAAACACATCATTAGCATCCAGATGATGATTATAACTAAAAGCTATCAACCCCAAGCCGCCGCATAACAAGAAAATCGGAATGGAAACCACCCCACTCAAAAAGGTGGCTCTCACCGTATCTGATATAGATCGTGCCATCAGCAACCGCTGCACATAAGGAGGAATGAGTATTTCTCCAAACATAAAACTTATAAATAATAAACAAAATAAGAGTAGCTCTGGCATACTGCTGATAAAAAATAAATAATGATGCGGAACCGTAGACACGACACGCTCCCAGCCACCCACGTGATGCAGGGCTATAAAAAAAGTCATGGGAATGCCTACTGCTAACAAGCTAAATTGCAGCACATCTGTCAATACAACCGCACGCATCCCACCTAAGGTGGTATAAACCAATAATACTGACACGGCACCGAGCATCCCTAGCATGGGCGAAATGCCAAGCGTAACATTGATAATAGCCCCCAAGGCTCCCACTTGTGCCCCCAAAATTCCGCCACAGATAATGAGTGATAAGAAACCGGTAATCAACTGCGCCACTCGACCATATTGCTTACGCATGATATCACCGATAGAATGACAATCCTGAAATGCTTCCATATGTGGCGCTACCCATATACCGATTAACATCTCTTTCAAACTAAATCCTAATAAAGCAAAGGCGTATAACATGCCATGGAGATAGACTTTAGCTGCATTTCCAAAAGTATATCCACCACCAATAAAAGAAGCGGACAGTGTACAAAAAATAAGAAAACTAGAAAAGGAGCGATTACCTACGGAAAAGTGGGATAAAGTTTGCACTTTTTTGCTGGAAGCATAGCCAATATACAAACTAATCCCTAAAAATGTACCAACAGTAATAAGATCTAAACGCATGACTGCATATCCATGGGATCAGCTGGTATCACGACCGTCATCATCGTTATGACACGATTCATCGGCCAGTAAATATATAATATGCCATATCTATCAGCTATCCTGTATCCATGCTTAGTGCGATAAAGCTCGCGGTTGCTGCCCCACCATCACCGTCGATAAATATTTTTCTGAAAGTATTGTTTGCATCGCTTGTTTCACTGCTTCAGGTGTCACCTGCCGCATACGATCCATGTAGGTACTTAAAAAATCAAGTGGACGATGGTAAAAGCCTATCTCGGTAATATTGGCTAAAATACCGCTATTGGTCGATATTTTTAGAGGGAAGCCACCGATCATATGATCTTGTGCAGCTTTGAGTTCCGCAGACGTTGGCCCTTCTTTTAAGAATCGTCGACATAGCTGCTGCGTGAGTAAGGTGGCAGCTTGTGCTTCATGTGTGCGCGTTTGCAATTGTATATAGAAAGGACCTCTATCACGCAAAGGCACAAAATGGCTAGAGATCCCATAGGCATATCCATGCTGGTTTCTCACCACATCAAATAGAATAGACGAGAGTGGCAGCCCACCTAAAATAGCATTACCCAACACCAAGGGAAAGTAATTAGAAGCATTCGGTGTGATACCCACGCCACCGATCATAATCGTATTTTGCTGCGCCGGAAATGGCACGACATGCACAGCAGCTGGCATCGGTATGGCTTCCACTTGTGCCACCTGCGTTGCTCCTGACGGCAACACGTGTGTGATACGATCCGCTATTTTTTTTGCTTGTTTAGATGTCAAGTCACCCACCATAATAAGGGTTATATTGCCTGCAGTATAATAACGTCTGTAAAAATTTTTGACATCATTCAAGGTTATATCTTTTATGGTTTCAGACACCCCTTCTGGCGGGTGAGCATAAGCGTGATGACCATAAATCGCAGCATAAAATGCACGGTTAGCCACACTGAGAGGTAACTGGTCTTCATATTGCAGAGCCATTAATATTTGTTTTTTAACATAATCAAATGAAGATGCTGAAAAAGCCGGTTGCGTGAGCACCTCAATAAAAAGATTGAGGGCCGGTTTTAAATATTGCTGCCCCGATAAACTGCGTAGATGTAATAATCCTTGGTCACGGTTAACACCACTATCAAATTGGGCACCCACCTCATCAAATAATTCAGCTATTTGATTGGCACTATATCGGCGAGTCCCTTCCTTTAATAAGGCATTGCTAAAAGACGCCACCCCCCATGCTGCACCATCTTGAGAAGAGCCCGCGGAAAACACGACTTGAATATCCACGATAGGCATATGCGGCGTTTGCACAAAATAAACCGGCGCATTATCGAGGGTACGCCAATGCTGAATGACCAGCTGTTTCAAGTTATCGTGCGCATAAAGTGGTATCGTCCATAGGAAACCCAGTAAATATAAACCTATCCATAAGATTCTCATCTCACTTTACCTGCTTATGTACTTTGGACATCGTAGACACCGGCTGATGATGGATAGGATCTAACACCCCAATCGTCAGTCGCATATTCGTTAAATATTGACGAGCTGCTGCCTGAACTTGTTGTGCCGTTATCTCTTGCACAGCTTTCATATACTGCTCTTCAAAGTCCAGCGGTAATCCCACTGACACCGGTATACCGATATCTAAGGCCTGCGCCATCAGAGAATCTTTTTTATAAATATGTTGCGCGATAAGTTGTGTTTTCGCTCGCTTTAATTCAGCTTCACTCACACCATGATCTTGCAATTGCGTAATTTCTCTAACGATTGCCTGCCTTAATTCATCGATACTATGGCCCGACATGGGTATACCCTCGATAATAAATTGTGTCCCATGTAAGCGTACAAAATCATACATCACCTGTACTGTGCTCGCGATTTCTTTTCCGCGCACCAGATGTTGCCCAAAGCGAGCACTATCATATCCTCCTAAGAGCATCCCCAATAAAGAAAGAGCATATACTGTCGTCTTATTTTTTGCTGTGACCATGGAAGGTACCTTATAGCCCATCAATAAAGTCGGCACAGTCGCAGGACGATGGACCTCCACTTGCTTGGCACCCAGGGCTTCGATTTCTACACGCGGTTTCATATCGGGCAACGGGCGCGCCGGTATCGGAGCAAAATATTGTTCGGTTAGTGCACGCACTTCCTTAAACGTCACATCACCAATCACTATAATCACTGCATTATTCGGAGCATACCAATGATGATACCATTCATGTACATCAGACACGTTTAAATGTTGCAAATCTGTCATCCAACCGACGGTCGGATGATGATAAGGATTATTCACCTGTGCTGCTGCCATCAAACGCTCATAAGTCAAGGCTTCCGGATCATCTTCGACACGCATGCGGCGCTCTTCCATCACGACCTGTATTTCCTTCTTAAAATCGCTAGGCGTCAGCAATAAATGTTGCATACGATCTGATTCTAATTGGAAGCTCACCGCTAAAGCGTTAACGTTTAATAATTGAAAATATACCGTCCAATCTTCGGCGGTCATCGCATTTTGCTGACCACCATGGGTACTGATGATTTTCTCGAGCATACCGGCTGGGTATCGCTGTGTACCGCGAAACATCATATGCTCTAGAACATGAGCCACCCCTGTTGACCCATCTGACTCATAGCCACTCCCCACTTTATACCAGACGGAAAAAAATACGACAGGCGCGCGATGATCTTCTTTAACAATCAATTGCAAGCCATTTTTCAACGAATACGTATGGGATGGAGTCGCGAATACCCAACTGCTCCAAATAGCACATAAAAATAATAGCCACCCTCGGCGCATATCTATCCATTCCTTGTGTGATGATGTGATAAGATAACCCATAAATCGAAGCTGAAAACTGTAACAACTTCCTGTATATAATTCAAATATATCGAAAAAGCACTACAATCAAAAGCTTGCTCTTTATGCTCTCAATGAGGATCCCGCTATGTTTAATTTTCGATCGAAAAAATCACAGCCTAAGCCAGCAACGGACGTTGCTACACCTGAAACAAATCCGCCCGTTAAGGAGAAACGAGGCTTAGTTAAACGCTTTGGCGACGCACTAAAACGCACTCGTCAACGATTATCATCGGGCTTTGAGAATTTATTCTTGGGCAAGAAAACGATCGATGATGCATTATTTGAACAATTAGAAACGGTATTACTGACTGCTGATATGGGGGTAGAAACCACAGAATATTTGCTCAAACGACTGACTGAACATGTCTCGCGTTCACAACTATCTGATCCTGCAGCTTTATTATCTAAGCTCAAGGTCGAATTACTGGCTATCCTAAAGCCGGTAGAACAACCTTTAACCATCGAACCACCACTCTTCACCATATTAGTCTTGGGCGCCAATGGTGTAGGGAAAACCACCACCATTGCCAAGCTTGCCCACCATTATCAATCACAAGGGAAAAAGGTGATGTTAGCTGCTGGCGATACTTTTCGTGCCGCCGCTGTTGAGCAATTACAACGCTGGGGAACACGTCTCAATATTCCTGTGATTGCACAACATACCGGTGCTGACAGCGCCGCTGTTATCTATGATGCTATGCAAGCAGCCTCAGCGCGTCATTATGACGTGCTGATTGCTGATACAGCCGGTCGCCTCCATACGCAATCCCATTTAATGCGCGAACTGCAAAAAGTAAAGCGCATTATACAAAAAATTAATCCCGATGCCCCACAAGAGGTGATGCTAGTGCTCGATGCAGGAACAGGACAAAACGCACTACAACAAGCGCGGCAATTCCATGAGAGCATGCAAGTCTCGGGCTTAACCTTAACGAAGCTAGATGGGACCGCTAAAGGCGGCAGTGTTTTCGCTATCGCCAAGCAAATAGGATTACCCATACGATTTATTGGGTTAGGAGAACACATGGATGATCTGCAAACCTTTCATGCACAAGCCTTTATCGATGCTTTATTCGAAACATCATCCGATGACTAACGCAACCACATAATTAGCGCCCTTAATCCCACCCATGATGGCTAAGGGAGTTGTTATATTTTAGGGAACTCAGGTAACGTCAAGCCTGTGCTTACACATCCGAAGGACTTAGGCTTGATATACCGCTCGCGAATGAAGATGCGAAGTGGGTGATTGCGAGCGGTATATCTTTTTTTTGATGGCTGGCGAAAAATAAATGTTCGCTCCGCCACTTAAAAGAAAAATCGCGGTTTTCCCCTTAAGAATCCCCATCTTGATGAGTCACGTCAAGGGCATGCTTCGCATCTTGAAGTGAGTATGGGTATACGCACCCATGGTCGCTAACCATGTTCTAAAATGGCTATACTCGAGTATAGCGTTGTTGCATCATGAAATTTTAGACTATCAAGCTCGACAAGCAGAGCTGGAAGCCTCCCATCATTCATTCGCACCCGTTATCCTACCAGCTGATGGCCATAGCGACGGAAAAGGGCTCCGAAAAACGACTCGAACAAAGAAGCCGCCGCGCTGTCTCAACGTTTCTATGCTCGAGGCTTCAAAGAAGCCCATCAGGCACGTGCTGAACCTCTTTGACTTGATGCTCCCCTTAAAACAACAGCTCATGCTAAAATGTGATAAGGCCATTGAACAGATAAAGGAGGCATACCGTATGATTTATACCGATCGTATAGAGGAGCGAGGAAGAGCAGCAGGATACAAGCAGGACGACGAGTGGGGGGTGAGCGCTCTTTAACTCATTATTAGAGGCTCGATTTGGAACATTTGAGAACGTGCCAAGCTCAGCTTTCCCGTTCAGCTCAGAACTAACTACTTGTTTTAAAACAATAATATCAACACGTTAGCGACAATGATGCACCTTATCTTCATGGAACAATCTTGGGAAAGACATCCGCCGGGATTCTCTCTATATCGACATGCCGCTATAATCATGTAGCATCAGCGAGAACAATGAGCCTATTATGACTAAACCTTCCCACCCTACCACTGATTTTGGTTATCAAACGATTCCTGTATCAGAAAAAACGGATCGCGTCTCTGAGGTCTTTGAATCGGTTGCAACTCGATACGACCTTATGAATGATCTTATGTCTTTTTTTATGCACCGAATTTGGAAGCGTTTTGCTATACAAGTATGCCAGCTCCGCCCTGGGCAACGTATCTTAGACCTAGCCGGCGGCACAGCAGATCTAACAGCACGCATGAGCCCTATAGTCGGTGACCATGGGCAGGTGATACTCGCTGATATCAACGCGGCTATGCTCGCCATAGGTCGACGCCGTCTACTGGATCAAGGTAGGATACAAAACGTCTCCATCGTGCAGGCCAATGCAGAATCTTTGCCCTTTCCCTCTCATTATTTTGATCGCATCCTCATCGGATTTGGCCTACGTAATATTACAGATAAACACAAAGCACTGACTCATATGCTGCGCGTCTTAAAGCCAGGCGGACAGGTCATCATTTTGGAATTCTCACAGCCTACACTGCCAGTATTGTCCTCACTCTACGATGAATATTCTCTACGTATACTGCCCTGGTTAGGCAAAGTTATCGCTAATGATGAAGCAAGCTATCGTTATTTGGCCGAATCTATCCGCCAATATCCTAATCCTGATACCATACTCAGCATGATGGAAACAGCCGGTCTCAATGACTGTCGTTACCAACGCTTAAACGCAGGCATTGTCACCATTCATAAAGGATATAAATACTAGTGCAAACTTTATTTTCTGGCATCAATCAAGCCGTCAACGCTTATTTACGCCTTGACCATGATACCTTCGAAAAATTTAAAGCATTCAATCGCGCCACCATAGCCATCACAATCACAGATTGGTCCTTCACGTTTTTTATGACTCTGAGTGCTCATGGCATGCACTGTTCTACAGAAAGCTATGAGCCACCTGAAGCACATATTTCTGCTTCCTCCTGGCAATTCTTAAAAGCCATGCGACATGCCCATCGCTCCAAGGCTGCATTATTTGGGCAGCGTATTCAAATCACAGGTAATACACAGCTCGTAGAAAATCTATTTCGCCTGCTGTCTCAAATCGATATCGACTGGGAAGAGCAATTATCGACGATCACGGGAGATATGATGGCCCATAAAATCGGTGTACAGGCTCGTCGTGCTCGACATGGTTACCGACGCACCCTATCTCTGCTGCAACACAATCTCAAAGAATACCTACAACTTGAATCTCAACTACTCGTGACACGCGAAGACCTTAAAAAATTTAGTCTTGCCGTCACACGCTTACGACAAGATCTCGAACGCACTGAAGTGTATATGAACCAACTTGATCCTCAAGCATCCGCATGATCCGTCCATTGCAGCTCATCCGTCTACTACAAATCCAATTCATATTGCTGAGGCATGGTTTAAACCGCCCAATGATCGGCAATATTTCACCAACTTTACGCTGGTTAAGTTATTTAAATCCCTGGAGCTTTCGTCGACAAAAACCTCGCGCTGAGTCCATGCGGCTCATATTAGAAAAATTAGGGCCTATTTTTGTAAAATTTGGTCAATTGCTCTCTACTCGCCGCGATTTACTGCCGGATGATATTGCCAATGAACTGGCTAAATTACAAGACCAAGTGCCACCCTTCCCTGGTCACCAAGCACAAGCTATCGTCGAGATGGCTTATGGCCAACCCATCCACGAATGCTTTCAGAATTTTGATCAAAAACCTCTTGCCTCCGCCTCCATTGCCCAGGTCCATACCGCAACCTTGCTGACTGGGGAGTCTGTCATTATTAAAATTCTACGCCCTCATATCGCCAACACCATCCGACATGATATGGCCTTAATGAAAATAGCGGCTCAGCTGGCTACACGTTTTTGGCGACGTGGACGACGACTTCAACCTCTCGATATTATTGCTGAATTTGAAACCACGATTAACCAAGAATTAGATTTTATGCGAGAAGCAGCAAATGCCTCGCAATTACGTCGCAATTTTGAGCATTCAGATAAAATGTATGTCCCTAAAGTCTATTGGAACTATGCTAAAAAAGACGTCTTGGTGATGGAGCGCATCCATGGAATACGTATTTCAGATATACCCACTTTAGTTGCTGCTGGTACGAATTTAAAAAAATTAGCTGAGTATGGCGTAGAAATTTTCTTTGACCAAGTCTTAAGAGACAGCTTTTTTCATGCGGATATGCACCCCGGAAATTTATTTGTAGATGTTCGCAATCCTGATCACCCTAAATATATTGGTGTTGATTTTGGTATTATGGGCTCGTTGGCTCCAGAAGATCAACGTTATCTAGCCAACAACTTGCTTGCTTTTTTCAAAAGAGATTACCGACAAGTAGCCATATTACACATCGCCTCCGGATGGGTCTCCCCGGACACACGCATTGATCAGTTCGAAGGTGCAATCCGCACAGTCTGTGAGCCTATTTTTGAAAAACCTCTCAAAGATATTTCCTTCGGGCAATTATTACTGCGTCTCTTTCAAACCGCCCAACACTTTCAGATGAAAATACAACCCCAACTGCTATTACTACAAAAAACTTTATTAAATATCGAGGGTCTAGGTCGCGAGCTGTATCCAGAATTAAATTTGTGGAATACTGCTCAACCTTGTCTAGAGCGTTGGATGAAAAGACAAAAGCGCTTGCACCCTATCTTGCGTCGACACGCTAAAGATCTGCCCATGCTATTAGAGCATGGGCTACAAACCCCCTCGTTGTTATACGATATCCTCAATACAATCCAAGCAAAACAACGCAGTTCCCGCCAAAATTTCTCAACAAATAGGACTTCACCCACTTATTTATATTGGATTTTCTCAAACCTCGGATCAGCCACTCTTATCGCTTTTATCGTAACTATCCTCTTAGAAAATATACCCATGACAAGCTGGGCCTGGGTTTTATTGGGCACGAGCGCTTCCTGTTTTTTTATCAGCCGACTACGACGACCATCGTAAAAGCTTATATTAGATTTAAATACATTTTTTTTTAAATTTGTGTCAATATATCACCACTTATGTGAGCAAATAATATATAATCATGGTCAGGCTGATGACATGACTAGGAAAAATGATGGCACAACATATTAAAAATAATGTAAATTTAGCAAAGCAAGATCATACCCCCCCTTCACACGAAGAGACGGCTGATCACACTAACAGCATTCAAGCACCACTTACCCTAAGCTTACTCTTTCACGATAAAGAACATACGAAAGAAATCAGCAACATCCTTGTCGTCGGTGATAGTCTCAGCGCTGAAGGCTATATATGGGAACAACCTCTACCTCCGTTTAAACATATTTTTCATCATGATTATTTTCCTAAACTGCTTTCATATATCAGAGGTCAATGCTTAATAAAATGGGGGGGGCTCTCAGAAACGACTGTGCATGAGTTTACAAACGGCCATGTTTGGACGCGCGAAGCTATAGAATTTTCATCGATACATTATCTCGATCAACAAAAAAAAGAATTGGCGCGATTAGAAGATGAAACGCGACGCAACCCTTATATCGATGCTGATCAGCAAATAAGACTCATAGCAAAATATCAAGGAGTAGAGCAACAACTTAATAAAAAAATGAGCATGAATACAAGCGCACTTTTTAAGAACAAGCCTATAGATCATCTATATTATAATGTCGCAGAAGGCGGAGCCTCAGTTTATGACTTTAAAACCTATCGTAGCTGGCAGATTCTACATATGCTGAAATGCGTTATTATGGGCTTCCTCTTGACGAATCAAAAACAACAGATCAAAAAAGCACTCCAGCTTGAACAACAAACTCCGCACGCCCATCCTTTATTATTATGCTGGATGATGGCGAATGATCTCATTACTTTTCAAAAAAATCCATCTGCAAAGCAGCTTAAAAAATCTTTGAAGACATATGAGACCAATATAAAATATCTCAAGAAGAAAAATCCCCAGATGGAAGTCGTTATTATGGGTCTACCTGATCCTTCCCCTGCACCACGCTTTCAAAAATCTGAGCCAACCGTTAAAGCCACAGTCAAAAAATTTTTTACTGAAGCTGACAGCGAACTTAAAAAAATAGCAGAAAGAAATGATTGCCGCTTCTTAGATATTCAACCTGCATACAAGCATATGTCTGACCATCCCCAGGATTATGGACTCGACCCTGAGATAGCAAACCAATCTTGCCAAGACAATGGCAGCTGTCCTGTCATCTACAAGGACGGACGCGCCATTGCTCCAGCAAAAGGGGAAGCATATTACGACCACGAACATCCCTCTACTCAGGTCCATGCTCTCCTTGGATCTGCCATAGGCACCGCTATATCACAAAATTATAACTTTCAACCCAGCTGCTATAAAGCAATCATGCAAGCAAACCTTCACAATTTTTCACCCACTACATCTCTATTCAATCAAAAACGCACTGAAATGATACCTCTATCCTCAAATACAGCTATGGCTTCACAAGACACTACGCCTTCTCTTCGACTCAGAAGTCCTGGGTAGCGTAATGATCTTTGCTATTCAAGGTCATGAGGCAATACGAGGCGATAACTCATCGCTTCAGTTAAATGTTTGCGGGATATATTTTCCTCATGGGATAAATCAGCAATCGTGCGTGCAACTTTTAATATGCGATGGTAGCTCCGTGCGGATAAAGCGAAACGTTCAATAGCTTGAGCCATCAGCTGTTCATCCCGAAGGGATAGAACACAATCTCGACGAATTTCTTTTGGATTAAGTTGCGCGTTCATTTTTGTAGCCCGTTTCCATTGAGACTGTCGTGCTTTTTTTACACGTTCCCGGACCACCTGACTCGTCTCTCCTTGAGGTACCGGTTGCAGTAATTCGGCAGCCGGTATAGGCAATAACGCAAGGTATAAGTCCAAACGATCGAGCAACGGACCCGAGAGCCGCCCTTGATACCGGCGCACTTGCTCAGCACTACATTGACAACGGCCCCGCGCATCCCCAAAATAACCGCATGGACAGGGATTCATAGCGGCAACTAATTGGAATCGTGCAGGAAAAGCAATATGATAACGTGCACGTGCAATGGTCACGGCGCCCATCTCTATCGGTTCGCGCAAAGATTCCAGGACTTTTCTATTAAATTCCAACAGCTCATCTAAAAATAATACCCCACGATGAGCTAAAGAAACCTCTCCAGGATTGGGCGGATAACTGCCACCCACCATGCCTATCAGAGAGACTGAATGATGGGGAGCACGAAAAGGACGAATGAGAGGCACAGCAGCATGATGGTGGCTATTTTTATACGCCGAATAAACCACAGCAACTTCTAAGGCTTCTTGCTTCGTCATACTAGGTAAAATACCAGGCAAACGCATTGCCA
>JABABH010000092.1 GCA_014238325.1 Coxiellaceae bacterium
CATCTGCCATTTGCCAAAAATTATCTTTTTCTCCACAATGCGCTATACGTTCAGGTGGTACTTTAATACGATGGCGCCAGATTGCCTCGCTGCTTGGATCATCATGAAAAACTGTCACCCACAAACGCTCTTTAGGAATATTTAACACGATAGTGAGAAAATCCCAAGCATACTGAATTGCTGATTCTTTAAAATAATCGCCAAAACTAAAATTGCCTAGCATCTCAAAGAAGGTGTGATGACGTGCAGTATAGCCCACATTCTCCAAATCATTATGCTTACCTCCGGCACGCATACAACGTTGTACTGAGACTAATCTTTTATAAGGTGGTGACTCAATCCCTAAAAAAAAATCTTTAAACGGCAACATGCCCGCGTTCGTAAACAATAAGCTAGGATCATGAGACGGTATTAAGGAACTACTAGGCATAAGATGATGATCCAAGCCTATAAAATAATCGATAAAAGCTGTCCTAATTTGGTCAGCGGTCATAAACGTTGGCATGGGTGAGCAACCTTTGTATCATGTGTTTTACCCAATTATGAACCCAGGATGGGTGGAATCCGCGACGAATAAAATAACCCGCGCGCTTCTGGTAGATAAGATGTCTAGCATGTGAGTCTAAATTATCCCAGGAAAGCGATCTATCTACTGACGTGTATTTTTTCTGCCAGCGCAGACAAAAGCAATCCCACCAAAAATTCTCATCCTGAGTGAGATACTGAATGATCAAATCGTTTGAAACACCGCGCTGCTTCAATTCCATCTGAATACGAAGAGGACCCCATCCTCCTGCGATACGTCGTTCAATATAACCTTCTGTAAAACGTAGATCACTTTGCCAGCCTTCTTCCGACATAGATAGCAAAACTGCCTCAATATCAGATAGCTGGTAGCTCTTTGCTACCAGCTTAGCTCGAAGCTCTAACTGCGAATGATCTCGATAGGACAAGAAAGTTAAGGCTTGTTCTCGTATTGCTTTCATGCCTCAGATAGAGCAGGCTCTTTTTGAGTCTTCTTCGTATCAGGTAAGAGCAATTCACGCAACTTAGCCTCAATTTCTGCTGCGATCTTAGGATTTTCAATCAAAAATTGTCGCGCACTTTCTTTACCTTGTCCTATACGCTTACCCCCATAACTATACCAAGAACCTGATTTTTCTACTAAATTTTGAGCCACACCCAAGGTCAATAATTCACTACCTCGGCAAATACCCACCCCATATAGAATATCGAAGGAGACCTGCTTAAAGGGAGGAGCCACTTTATTTTTTACCACTTTGACGCGAGTTTCATTCCCGAGTATGTCGTCCCCCTTCTTGATAGAACCGGTACGTCGAATATCTAATCGAACTGAGGAATAAAACTTGAGGGCATTGCCTCCCGTTGTCGTCTCAGGGTTTCCAAAAACGACACCAATTTTCATTCGTATTTGATTGATAAAAATGACCAAAGTATTAGAACGCTTAATATTCCCCGTTAATTTACGTAAGGCTTGAGACATAAGACGTGCCTGTAAGCCCATATGAGAATCTCCCATGTCACCTTCAATTTCAG
>JABABH010000093.1 GCA_014238325.1 Coxiellaceae bacterium
CACCATAAGCGATGAGGGTAAACTCGCGAGTTAGCTTGAGTGAAGCCATTAAAAAACGCGTACCAGTTTACGCTGTCATCAAAGCTCTTGCTTCAAACAAGCTTCAATAAACCCATCCAGGTCTCCATTTAAAACGGCCGTAGTATTCGTCGTTTCGACACCCGTTCGCAAATCTTTCACTCGAGCGTCATCTAAAATATAAGAACGAATTTGGCGGCCCCAACTAATTTCTAACTTACCCGACTCCCGTAGGTTCTCTTGTTCTTTTTGTTTGAGCATTTCCAATTCATATAATTTTGATTGCAGCTGCTTCATCGCCTGTGCTTTATTTTTATGTTGAGAACGATCACTTTGACATTGCACGACCATACCTGTGGGTATATGGGTAATGCGAACGGCAGAATCCGTACGATTGACATGCTGCCCCCCAGCGCCACTCGCCCTATAGGTGTCAATACGCAAATCAGAGGATTGGATGGAAATCGCGATATGATCATCAATTTCTGGCGACACAAATACCGATGCAAATGAGGTATGACGACGATTGCCGGCATCAAAAGGAGACTTGCGTACCAGACGGTGTACACCCGTTTCAGTACGTAACCAACCAAAGGCATAATTGCCCTGGAATTCAACCGTGGCACTTTTAATACCGGCCACTTCTCCAGCTGAAACTTCTAATAAACTCGTTTTAAAGCGATGTTGATCTCCCCAACGTAAATACATACGTAATAACATTTCTGCCCAGTCTTGCGCCTCTGTTCCACCGGAACCCGCTTGTATATCGAGATAAGCATGGCGCGTATCCATAGGGTCAGAAAACATACGCGCTACTTCTAATGCAGAAATCTTTTGCTCTAGAGCGACCATTTCTGGATGGATTTCATCCAACAAGCTGCTGTCTTCCTCTTGTTCCATTAATGCGAGCATGTCCAGTAGGTGTTCGATTTGATGTGCACAAAAGTCATCAGCTTGTATTAGAGACTCTAATTCCACACGCTCCATATGCCAGGCTTTTGCCTGTTTGGGATTTTCCCATAGTTTAGGATCATCCAGTTCAGCTTGAATTTCAAGCAACCGGATACGTTTATCCGGTAGGTCAAAGAGACCTCCGTAAATCGTCTTGTCTCAATTTCAAATTCGAAAGCTGCTCCCGAAACTTATTGAAGTCAGACATCAACGATTACCTCTCATATTAGATACTTTGTTTATCAAAATTCAGGCTATTTCAAATCATGAAATATACGACGAACGCTTATGAAGACTCCGCCAATCTTGTATTAATCGCTATTTTTTCTTCATCTGATAACGTATTCCAAAGATTAACTTCTTCAAAAGTACGCCCACAGCCAATACAAACTGCATCACCCAAAGCCGTAGCACTACAAATACCCAAACAAGGCGAATCAGTGAGGTTCGACTGCCCAGCAACATTCATAGCAAGATGGTGCCTTTTGAGTTAAGAATAGACAGGATACCTTTTAACGCTATTAAGAGGCACGACGCGCTCTCACAGCCTTGAGTTTTTTTATAGTCGACACAGATGCACTCGACTTTCCTCTCGTTATACGACGTAGTGGGTTTTTTAAAGAAATTTTAAAGACATCATCAATTGACTTAACGGGATGAATATTTAAACCATTGATCACGGCGGCTGGGATTTCTTTTAAATCACGCTCATTACCTTCCGGAATAATCACATCTGTAATATTTGCTGAGAGTGCGGCTAATAATTTTTCTTTTAAACCACCGATGGGTAACACCGTACCGCGTAAAGTAATCTCGCCCGTCATGGCCACATGAGCACGTACTGGAATTTGCATGATAGCAGAGACTAAAGCGGTACACATGCTAATACCTGCGCTTGGACCATCCTTAGGGGTAGCCCCTTCTGGCACATGAATATGGAAATCATGTGAAAAAAAATAAGTCTTCGTGATACCCAGTGTAGAGATCCGACTACGTACTACCGTCATAGCCGCTGCAATAGATTCTTGCATGACATCCCCTAAACGACCCGTTTGAAGCAATTTTCCTTTTCCAGATAAAACTTGTGCTTCTATCGTTAATAATGTACCACCCACCTCGGTCCAAGCGAGACCAGCCACTTGTCCAATTTGATCTTTTTCTTCGGCTTGCTCAAAACGATAACGTTTAACACCTAAATATTTCTCGATATTACGTCTCGTGATATGATAACAGACAGCAGCACGCGATGGATCTGATTCAGCTTGTTCGGTTAATATGGCCTTAACCACTTTACGACATAGTTTAGCAATTTCACGTTCCAAAGCACGTACGCCAGCTTCCCGTGTGTAGAAGCGAATCATATCGCGTATGGTTCCGTCAGAAATGGTGATTTCCGATTCCGTTAAGCCGCTCTGCTCAATCTGACGAGAAATAAGGTAAGTGCGTGCAATATGCGATTTTTCATCTTCCGTATAACCAGATAAACGAATAACTTCCATACGATCTAATAAGGCAGGTGGAATATCTAATGAATTAGCAGTAGCAATAAAAATGACATCAGACAAGTCATAATCCACTTCTAAATAATGATCACTAAACGAGGCATTCTGCTCAGGATCTAATACCTCTAGTAATGCGGATGCTGGATCACCACGGAAATCCATGGCCATTTTATCCACTTCATCCAAAATAAATAAAGGATTACGCACCCCTACTTTTATCATCTTTTGAATAATTTTCCCGGGCAATGCTCCAATATAGGTGCGACGATGGCCACGAATTTCTGCCTCATCTCGTACACCTCCTAAAGATATACGAGCACATTCTAAACCTAAGGCAAGAGCGACAGACTTGCCTAAAGAACTTTTACCCACACCCGGTGGCCCCACAAAGCAAAGAATAGGGCCCTTGGCCTGATTACGACTTTTTACAAAAACCGCTAAATATTCCAGAATGCGTTGTTTGACCTCTTCTAGTCCATAATGCCCTGCTTCTAATATAGCTTCGGCTTTTTTCACATCGGTATTCACTTTAGAATACTGCGTCCAGGGCACTTGTAACAAACAATCTAAATGATTACGAATCACCGTGGCTTCTGCTGACATAGGCGGCATCATCTTTAACTTATTAGCCTCTACCAACGCCTTTTTCTCTGCCTCTTTAGGCATGCCCGATTTTTTGATGCGCTCCAATAATTTTTTATGCTCATCAGAACCACTACTATCCTCGAGACCCTCGAGTTCCTTCTGCATGGCCTTGATTTCTTCACTTAAGTAATACTGTCGCCGATGTGTTTTAATCTGTTGCCGCACTCTGCCTTTAACACGTTTGCTGACTGCAAGTACATCTAATTCCTCGACAAGGAGATCATGCAATAACTCTAAACGTCCAAGCACACTGGGAGCAGCTAAAATTTCCTGACGAGCTTCAAGTTTACCTGTCATATGCGCCGCCACATGGTCCACTAATTGTTCAGGACCATCGATATCTGACAGTGTCGTGAGAATCTCAACTGGAATCTTTTTATTAATTTTAACAAGATCTTCAAATTGGTCCAAAACAGCATCAGCTAAAGCCCGTATTTCTGCATTCGCTGAATACTCTTCTTCTTGAATCTCATCGATCTGTGCAGAAATATAATGATCTTGCGGGAATAATTGCACAAGTCGGGCGCGATGCACACCTTCTATTAAGGCTTTAACCATACCCTCTTCGGGCAGTCGCAATAATTGTAAAACAACGGCAACAGCACCAATGGAGTACAACTCTGTTTTTTTAGGTGAATTGATATTTGGATCTTTTTGAGCTACTAAAAAAATATGCTTGTCACCACGCATACTCGCTTCTAAGGCATGGATAGACTCTTCACGACCCACAAAAAGAGGAACGACCATTTGCGGGAATACCACAACATCCCGTAGAGGCAGCACAGGCAGAATGATCTCGCTGCCTGCTGATATTTTTTTTGCCAATGAGGGCTTTTTTTTACTTACTGCCTTCTTCGAAACAGACATGCATAAACTCCAATAACACTATGCGCCTCTAGAGATGAGGAGAATGTTGACCACGAATACCCTGCGTGAGGAAATGAGGCATACCCCCCATGCTTTGCCACCTCTACCACACTATACTTTTAACCCTCTGCTTTCTCATGTTCTACAGCATCATCTGGAAAATCATGACTATAAATAAAAATAGGAGGATCACCTTTTTCAATCACACCGGAATCAATCACCACCTTACTCAATCCTTCCATATTGGGGAGCTCATACATGAGATCCAATAAAGTATGTTCGATAATAGAACGTAAAGCACGTGCCCCTGCTTTACGTTGAATAGCACGTTTGGCAATATACATCAAAGCCTCTTCTCGAAACTCAATATCCACTTTCTCTAGAGAAAATAATTGTTGGTATTGCTTAATTAATGCATCTTTAGGCTCTGTTAATACTCGTATTAAATCTTTTTCGCTGAGCTCGCTTAACGTCGCTATAATCGGTAGTCGCCCTGCAAATTCAGGAATTAATCCATACTTCACTAAATCATCTGGTTCTACTTTTCCAATGAGTTGAGAGCTTATGTTGACTGTATTTTTACCACGAACCTTTGCAGAAAATCCCATACCCGATTCATGGGTACGGTTTTCAATAATTTTTTCCAATCCTGAAAAAGCACCACCACAAATAAATAAAATATTTGACGTATCTACCTGCAAATAGTCTTGCTGAGGGTGTTTTCTTCCACCTTGTGGAGGAACCGAGACGACAGTACCTTCCACTAATTTCAATAGAGCTTGTTGGACGCCCTCTCCTGAAACATCACGAGTTAAAGAAGGGCTCTCTGTTTTTCTAGCAATTTTATCGATTTCATCGATATAAATAATACCTTGCTGTGCTTTTTCTACATCATAATTACAACGTTGCAATAATTTTTGTATGATATTTTCAACGTCTTCACCTACATAACCTGCTTCAGTCAATGTGGTCGCATCAGCAATTAAAAACGGAACACCGAGACGACGACCTACTGTTTTTGCTAATAAGGTCTTACCCGATCCCGGCGGGCCAATTAATAAAATATTACTTTTGCTGATCTCTATTGGGTCGTCTGGAGTCTTGCTTTGGGCGATATTACCTCGCTTATAATGATTATGTACGCCTACTGATAATACCTTTTTAGCAAACCCTTGCCCTATCACGTATTGATCTAACATAGCGTGAATTTCTTTGGGAGTGGGTAATTTTTTTTGCACTGCTAAGGAATGTGAAGCTTCTTCTTCACGAATGATATTATTGCATAAATTAATACATTCATTACAGACATAGACAGAAGGACCAGCAATCAGCTTCCGAACTTCATGCTGACTTTTTCCACAAAATGAACAATACAACAATGTACGCTCTTCTTTTTTGCTACTCATGCATACCTCTACTACAATTAATCAGTATTCTTTACTTAAAAAACCCATGGGCTACCCTAGGTGGTAACCCATCACCACGTATACTGGTCGATTGTCGTTGACTAGAACCATGATAATGTCGATCTCATATTAAATTATAGTCCTTCAATGACCGCAATGAGCGATTTTCCTATACTAACAAATGATCGTCCGTAAAGAAATGCAACTGTTTCATAAAATAATAAAAAATAAAGCCTTCTATGCTCTTAGGAATGAGAGGGCAAACTCTCTCGTTTCGACAAAATTTCATCAATGAGGCCATAATTCAAGGCTTCTGATGCCGTTAAAAAATAATCACGGTTCGTATC
>JABABH010000094.1 GCA_014238325.1 Coxiellaceae bacterium
GAATGGGAACGGTATTGTAAGCGAGCACTCTTGCAAATTCCAGCAACCAACTGGCTCGCTGTACTCAAGAAAGTCAGCGATGCCCAAAGCGATTTGGGTGAAGAATTATCGCCTCGTGATGGCGTTTTATTAGCGATATATAAAATAACCCTCACCCATTATCACCATTTGTGTGAGGGCTTCTTGAGCCGACAGCCTACGGATGACTCTGAAGAGAGTGCTATGAGAGAAGCTTATATTCATAGCTTATCTCTTTTATATGAGTACACGCATACACGTGCTCGGTTGGATGAAATGGCTGACTTACCCCGTTTTCTGTTGGATCAGGTTATCCAATTGATTGAGATCAGCAGTCCTTTGGATGGCTCGATCTCTTGGTTAGCACGTTTACAAGACTGGATCTCTAACTGCTTGTCTAAGCTGATGTTGTTGTTTTCAGATAGATCGAAGGCCCCTTCTGTCGATCCATGGGCTACGTTAAGGAAACATTTTCATAAGCGTGTGGCTCAATTGATCAAACGCAAATGCAGTCGTCCGGAGACGATCCAAAGATGTTGTTGGTTTTATTTTTTAGTATATGACCCATTGATAAGAAAATATGGCGATCCACAATCGGATCCTACCTTAATCGTTTTGCTTGAAACTTTGATCAGTAGTTTTGATGCATATTTTGTTGCTCCCTTTTCTTTGCAGAAGGTGTTTAAGTATGATCCTTCCGTGAGTCAAGAGCATTGGCAGCCTGTGGCACATCAGGCTTTGTCTCAGGTGGAAAGGCTATGGAGAACATGGCTGATGCCCAGTGATCGTGAAGGTTCTCGTTGCGGAAGGTTTTTTTTTGATTGGCTGATGGCTCCTTATGCAAGCCTCATACGGAGCGAACTGGCAGCCTGTACGGACCTGCAGAAAGCGTTGTATTCCAATGAATTCACTATTCCTTTTTTTGAAAAAGTGCGGTGCTATACCTGCCTAGAATCGGGATACAGGGCTTTCTGTCAAGACTTGTATAAAATTTCCTATACCCTTGTACAATATTGGTTGCATGAGAAGGGTTTGAAGGTGTCTTATGGCGATTTATGTGAAGTCTTAGGTCAACCTGCAGTCCCACAAGTATCGCTTCCGTTGGCAAAGCGTTCACTTCCTATCGAAGCGTTAAGATCTGAGACTCAGCAGCGTATAGGGATCCCTCCCATCTTGTGGGAAGTGAGTAAAAAAACGGAGCATCCTATAGCGCAGATAGCTTGGCGTAAGATCGAGACCTTGGGCATTGCGATTTATTTTTTTCCCAATGTGCAAGAGCCCTGGATCCAATTTCAATCACTTTTATCTCAACCGATGGATAGCCCTTATATTTTTTTAATGAAACATCATGCCTTAATGGGAAAACTCTTGAAGCAGTTATACTTGCGTTGTCATACGGATAAGCATCAAAACAACCCTCCTCAAACCTTAAAGCACTTTGTTAAATATGCTTCTAAAATTGGTGCCTTTCAAAAGGAGCTCAAGGATTTTTTTGATCGAGATAAAAGTCCTGATGCTTCTATGC
>JABABH010000095.1 GCA_014238325.1 Coxiellaceae bacterium
CCTATACCGAAGCGAATACCATTATCCCAGTGTTTTAAGTTTCCATCATAACCTGACATATTCCCAAACTTTCCTACAGATTCAGTCTCTACCAATCCACGAACCCAGCCTACACGGGCATAGGTAAAAGTATGGTGGCTAGGAAACAGCACAGACGTACCGGCTAACATACTTAATCCATAATTATATTGGATCTTAGAAGTCACAGAAGATACCTCTCCCGAATCCTCAGTGGTCACGGAGGAGCTCGCATGATTCACACTGGTGTGACCCTCAACACCTACAATAATATGGTGAGATAAATTCTCTAACACACCCACACCCACTTCTCCTAAAACACCACTAGAGGTAGCATCCGGTTGTGAACTAACAGGGTAATGCACTTTGGGTGCACTCAATCTGCCAGAAGGGCGTAAGGCATTCTGGATGATGCCCAATTGCCCGCTCACATAGACATGCGTTCGCGATAAAAAATTATAAGACGGTGCGACGCTAACTACAGCATCCATCTCGTTTGTTTGATCGGTAACGGTGTTTGGGGCCGCCTCACTCGATGCCCATGCGGCCATACTGCAAACAACCACAGCCGAAGTAATAAGAGTTTTCATATGATACATAATAATTTTCCTGTCTAAGTAAAAAATAAAAGGGCATCCCTTAACGACCAGCTGAAGCTCCAATCTGCATAGCTACTTCTGCTGCTGCGCGATTTTCTGAAGAACGAACAGGCTGCTTAAAGAAACCCATAGCAGCCAGATTGTGGCATTGATGATTAACCGCGTTAAAAGACCCTTGATAGTGCTGATGATCTACCGCAATCTTAACGACTGCATCGATGACACCAGGCTTCTCAAGGCTGGGCATAAAGCGATATTGCGCTAGTTCGCTAGCAGGAATGTCGACGGATAAATGCTGATGACCATCGGGCCCTTTGATATACATATCGTCTTGGTTTTCCATCGATACACTGATAACACCGCTAGTTTGAACTTTAGCGTCTTTTAAGAAAGTCTCTACCGTCATGCCTCCTACCGGTATACACCACTGATTTCCGAGCGGTATGGCTGTTGTTGTCGTAGGAGTGGATGTTGTCGTCGTACTGGGTGTCGTCGTAGGGCTGGATGTCGTCGTTGTACTGGATGTCGTCGTTGATGAAGTCACAGGTGCCCAACTACGAGATGTACTGCTTGATGCAGGCAAGGATGGAGGATTCGTGATCGCCGTCATCACCGTGGAAGGATTAACATGCATCGTGCTTGTCGGTTCCATAGATAAGCTCATAGGGAACCATGAAGATGGCATCGAGCTGGTGTCTGTCGTATTACTGATATCACTCGAATGGTGCCCTTTCAGGCCAACACCTAGTCCAGTGCCTAGAATGATAATAGCGGCTCCTGTTACCGTGCCTAGGGCAAGCTTCCAATGTTCTCGAATCGTGGGTAATGGGTTAATATTCATATCGTTCTCGCTATATTTTTGTAAGTTAGTATGGGGAGAGGCAAGGAATATCTCACCGTTGATGGCATCCTTCCCAGTGAGACTGTAGCTCTCTTTCAAATGCATAAAGATAATCAAGTATCAATCTATACATCTAAGAAAAATAATACCCTATATTACTTAAATTAATGTTAAATATGCTTTAGAGTTTTTTCCCTGCAGGCATGGGAGCGAAGCAAAGCCTTCTACGCTCAGAACTCATCGCCCTACGACCTATCCCAACCCGTTCAGCACAAACGCCAGTCTAAAGGCGCTCAATACCTATCCATCACTTTTTTTAGGAAGGGGGGCTTGTCATCATGCTCAGGTTGTCGCATGATGTTCTTTAAGCATATACATCAAAAGGACCATGTTGCTTATAATTTTGCCTTCTATAAAAAACAGGATGACATGGGCCTTGCCAAATTATTATAAAGACAGCATCATCGCCATACATGCGTAATACTGATGATCCACCACTCGCTGACCGTAACTGGATAGCTCGTCTCAAGAGAGCACCTTGGTTCAGCAAATATTTTAAAAAACGGCACGCTCATGAGGCTGCATTATCCCTGCTATTGCAGCAAGCAGAAACCTCACAACATCTCAACCACGACACGATGAAAATGATAGAAGGCGTACTCAATGTTTCAGAGATGAAGGTCCGAGATATTATGGTCCCAAGAGCACAAATGGTCATCTTAGACTATAACGCTACCCCACTTATGGCTTTGCCCACGATTATTGAATCCAACCATTCGCGCTTCCCAGTGATTTTGGATCACCTTGATAAAGTCACAGGCATTTTACTTGCTAAAGATCTTTTACAATACACGATCCAACAGAAACTTGATGCGAATCCTATCAAGGATATTATGCGGCCAGCTACCTTTATTCCAGAAAGCAAACGTTTAGATGTGTTATTAAAAGAGTTTCGATTAAATCGCAATCATATGGCCATTGTTATCGACGAATATGGTAATGTATCAGGGCTCATTACTATCGAAGACGTATTGGAACAAATCGTAGGTAATATTGAAGATGAAACGGATATTACTGAACCCAATCGCCAAATAAAAAAAATTAATATGAAGGAATATCATGTTGATGCATTGACCACACTCACCACATTTAATCAATACTTTCATGCACACATTAGCGATGAAGACTTCGATACCATTGGTGGCTATGTCATGCAAAAATTTGGGCACCTGCCTAAACCAGGAGAATCCACCTCTTTCGACCAGTTTAAAGTTACCGTTACCCTAGCAAGCGAAAGACGTATTCAATTGCTGTGTATTCGTCGAACTTCCATGCCGACATCATGAAGTCAAAGCCTATCGTATCTGCTATAGCTGCACTGATCGCGGGCGCTCTTCTACCCTTAGCCTTCGCCCCTTTTCATCAATATCTTATGGCCTTTCTGTGCCCCTTTCTATGGCTATATTTGTTATCACACGCCTCACCCAGAAAAGCATTAGGTTTAGGCTGGCTATTCGGTCTAGGATTTTTTGGTGTTGGAACTTCTTGGGTCTACATCAGCATTCATAATTTTGGTGAAGCGAGCATGCTACTTTCGGCATGTATTACCCTCCTATTTCTTGCGATACTAGCCGCCTTTCCGGCAACCCAAGCCTACTGTTTTTCACGCTTATTTCTTCACAA
>JABABH010000096.1 GCA_014238325.1 Coxiellaceae bacterium
AATAAGTGAGGGAGTAGAAGTTGATCATGCTTGCCGACGGTAGTCGGTAGTGTTGTGCTTGTTTCGGGCAGGCCCTCCATAGTATTGTTTTCTTTTGCATTTCCTCGGTGTGACCGCACCTCTACCACCGCCAGTTTGATAGCTTGGAAGTCTCCCATACAAGCACCTTTATCCGCTCTATCTCTTGTTCAGAATTCTGGCGGCAGATCCTTACCATCAGTCAAGGTACTTTCCTCAGCTCTTTTGTGATGAAAAGAGCGTCATGTTGATTGCTTTGTGATAGCATGCGACTAAATTTTCTATCTATTTATATATTTTTCAATAAGTTAACTGAAAAAGTGGGCTATGTTTCAGCTCTGATATAAGTTTTCATTCCTTCCTATCTATGTCTAAAATGCACGAGAGAGCTCTAAATCAGTGCTGAGCTTGCTCGCTATTTGCTCGATCTTTCAGAGTAGACCAAGAAACTGTAAAATAATTGCCCAGGAAGGGTTGTCAACAAAAAACATCTGTGGTTTAATTGCTTCTTAATTGTTACTTAAGGTTTCGGCCCATACTAGCAATTCTTGATAAGGATCGCTTGGGGTCTATCATATGTGCCCATATAGGGCAAGTCATGGAATAAATGCTTTTTAAAGCATGATTCAGCGAAGAGTCATTTTAGAATTATTTTCGTTCTATAGTGGAATGCTATAGGTTCAGGATAGAGCCATTTATTACCGCTGTTGCGTAATATCTTTAGGTCAGAATAAAACCATAGGTTTGCCGGCCACGCAGATAATTCAGTCAATAACTTCAATCCATTATTGATGCCTGATGAAGGGAACTCAAGTTTCATCAAGCACGATAGGATGATCAGTATTTTTATTTAAGCATAGTCGGTGGAGAGAACAACATGCATGTGCGTTTAAAATATTATGTATCCGCGTTAATGATACTTCTTTTTTATGCTCCGCATCTATTGGCCAGTACAGTGGACCGGGGTGGCGTTTTTATGGGATCAAGAGTTCATCAGATAAGTCCACCACCCACACCGACTTCTCAACCGTTAGGTCATGTTCAGCTGCAACGAGTGCGACTGCAACGTATGCAGCCTCAGGTGATTCAGCATCAAGTGATTATTCAACACAGCATGCCTCGTACTTTTGTGATTGAAAAGGGTCAAACTCTTTTAGAGAATATCAACAAATTATCGAATATTTATGGTTGGAGCATCAGAACTACTTCCAAAGAGGATCTTAAAATTTTATTTACTCGTACCATTGTTTTTAATAATTATCAGAATGGTTTGGAGCAGCTTATCAATGGCTACCCTGTTAGAGCAGAGCTCTATACTGATAATAAAGTCGCGAAAATTGTTTTTTTATAAGAGTCAACGTATAGGACAAGGCATTATATTATGATTATGAAACGTCATATCAGAACATTCATTATTTTCTCCTTATCTTCATCAGTATTGTTATTATCAGGTTGTATGTTTCCTGGTGAAATGAAACAGCGTGCTATGATTAAGAAAAAAGTCAATCATGGTAAAAAAGTAGCTGCACGTAGTTTTGTGCCACCTAAGATTGCTAGACCTGGCAATATTACAGTTTATCATCAATTTTATGCAGAGCATGTTGAACGTATGCCTGAATGGCTGCAAAAACATATTGATTTTGAAGGACAGACAGAGTTATTGACTTTTATTAAGCAAGCTTTATTACATACAGGTATTGAGCCTTTATTCCAAAATGGCGCAGATCCGAATAGAGTCATTACCGTGCATATCCATGGCACCGTGAATGATTTATTAAAACAGTTATCCGAGCAAACCGGTTATCAATTCTTATCCAGTGAACACCGATTAACGATTGCAGATAAGGTCACTCAAACCTTCCATGTGGATTCAGTACCTGGAAAAAGTGATTTTGATTTAGGTAAGAGCACCGATGAATATGCTATCGGTTCTATTACTGCTTCTGCAGGGGGTAATAATTCACAGCACAGTCAAGAAAAAGGTCAAATCAGTGTCTGGAAAGATATTCAGACAGGTATTCATGGTTTGTTATCGCCGCAGGGTAAATTAGAGATTTCTGAATCTGGTTCCTTAGTCACTGTGACCGATCATTATCGTCAAGTGAAAAAAATAGGAGCCTGGATCAAAAATTATAATACAGCCTTAGATGAGCAAGTGCATTTTAAGGTTCAAGTATTAACCATTGATTTAACGCATACCAATAATCGTAATTTTAACTTGAACTTGATGAATTTATTAAAAATCAAAAATAGTACTTTCTCTTTAAAGGGAGGATCACCTTTAACGGTTTCTCCTCCTGCAGGTTTAACCGGTGGGGCAGGTCAAAGCTTTACCATCTCTGGTGGTAAAGGGGTATTTAATCTGATTATACAGAAGCTTCAAGAACAAGGTTTAACGACAGAGCGTAATGAAACTGTACTCACTGCACTAAATAATCACGTAGCGCAGTTAAGGCAAACGCTTACAACAAGCTATTTAGCACAAACAAAATTGAGTGCAAGCGGAGGAGATTCATCCAGTCAGGATATTGAATATCAACCGGGGCAAGTGACGACAGGGTTTGAGCTATATATTATTCCTCATATTGAAGGCAATAAAGTAAAAATGCGAGTCACGATGAATTTAGCTAATTTATTAGGTATGCAGAGTTATAGTTTGGGATCAAATAAATCACCGAGCACGGTAACGGGCATCTTAAAATCTAAGCTAGGTGCTGACCCCTCAAGTTCTAATAATGTGAAACTTTCCTTCCCTAAGGTAGCCACACGTAAATTTAATCAAGATGCGATTGTTACAAATGGGGATACCCTGGTAATTGGTGGCTTTAAATCCGATTTATTATGGATGGGTGCTAATAAAAACTTTGGTATTTCAGGACTGGGTGCTTATCAAGCCGCTCATAAGAATACCATGCTGGTCTTTTTGATTACGCCTTATATCACCATGAAACATTCACCAGGGCAGTAAGGTGATGGTATTCATACGACAAAGCTTAGCGCGGTATAGTCTTCAGCTCCGCGCTTTCACGATGATAGAACAAGACAGGCGATTCTAATATGGCGGGTAAAGCTAAAAATACCAATTATATCTTATCCTCGTATCGGATTGACGTACCTAAAAACGAAGATATTAATGAGTTTATTAAAAAGAATAATCGTCATGGTCAATATGCTTGTGTCATTCAAAAAGGCAAACGGGTTGTTTTTGCAAAATCTAAAGGCTATTTATTAGGCGAGCATATTAATGAATATAAAAAGCATCCGAAGAAATTCGCCTATATTGAAAAAGTAGCGGATAATTCTTATATCGTTATTTCTATTTATAATGGTGCTGTATTTTATGATTCAGCCCTCTCTAATTTTAGCCAGATTGTCAGTCAGGTTCAAATTTTAATGAGTTTGAATGAAGATTCTGTAGAGTTATCTTGTGTTGGTCTGAATGATCATGCTGCTCTACAAGATTTACAGACTGAGCTGGGTGATCAATTAAAGATTCAGCATTTAAAAGCCAGTTTAACGAGTAATTTTAAACCAAAGGCTACTTTTCTTGTAAAAAATATTCAGAATGTCCGTACCCAGCGCTCTTATAAAGCATTCTTAGTGGTCGGCATTCTCGTGGTGATCGTGGCGCTGGGTTATGTCGTCGTACAGCATTTTAAAAATAGTACGACTAAACCCGTAGTAGTCGTTCCTAAAGTTCAGGTGGATCTGTATCGAGGCTATAAATCAGCATTCTCGAAGCCCACTATGGGGATGGTGGTCAGCATTATGGTGCCGCATTATCGTCAGATTTATAATCGACTCGATGGTATGTGGGCTATTGATCATATTAAATTTAATGGGCATTTATTAATTTTTGATGTGACTTCTCAGAACAAAGATGCAGCGACTGTGCCTATGCGTGATTTTGCTCATCAATGGGGTATGCATATTCTATATAGCAATCATATTACTAAACCAGATGCTAAATTATCCATTTCTGTACCCAAGAAACAATTAAAAGCGCCTCAGGTGATTGTGCCGGTGCGTCAACAAGTCTTGAATTATTTGGCTACCTCAAAATCTATTTTTGGGCCTAATTGGTCATGTAGTCAAGAGAAAATGGCCTCAAAGGGTGTCTACAAAACCATGACATTAACTTGTAAGATGCAACATTCCACTATTTACGAGATCATGCCCATGCTGAATATAGCGGATCAGTATCCTGCTAGGATATTAAAATTTGATATCACTGGGCAATCCGATGGTTTTACTTCAAATGTTTCTTATGGGTTAACTTATACTGTTGCTTTTTATGGAGATTGATCATGATTATATATAAAAAAATACTCGGTACGATGTTTTGTATTTCATTGGCGATACCAGCTTTTGCAAAAACGCCTCATGTGACTATTCCGGCCTTAACATTACACCCGGTTAAAGTGGTCAAGCATAAGAAAAAGTGGCCTAGCACCTTTCAGTTTAAGCAAGATGATCGTTTTTATGAAAATGCGATTAAACGTAATCAAACGATTAAAACTTTGGCTTATAAAATTTCCGTGATAAAAATGCAAACTATCTTATTACGATTGTCTGTGGCTCAGAGTGCTGCCAACAAAGCTTTGAGCGAGTTGCAAGGGCACGATCAGCCGAGGCATATAATGCCCATTGCTGCATCACCTACGAGACAGTCTGCTCCAGTAGCAGATACGCTTCAGCTTTCTGCTGTATTAATGCAGCATGGACATAAAACAGCAGCTTTAATGGATAATGGTGAGGTGCATGTGGTTCATGAAGGAGATCATATCGCTAAGTATATCGTTCAGAGCATTCATGCCTCTAGTGTTGATCTGAAAAATCACAAAAAGACGAAACATTTAATTTTGGATGGATCTAACTAAAAATAGCTTATTATGAAAATAGAAAGTCAAGCATTACAGACTTATTCTGATATCACTTTTAAGCCCTCTATCTTTCTTCCCTTGGTAGAATGGATGCTATCCAATATGCAGGGCGAGGTGGTTATTTTTGATAATGGTTCTGTCTTATTAACGGAACCGCATCGAGGAGACTTGCCTCAAATTATTGAACAAATGGCTCGACATGTGATTTCACCTCAGCAATTTTTTATAGCTAATCCTG
Organism: Coxiellaceae bacterium; assembly: GCA_014238325.1. GTDB lineage: Bacteria > Pseudomonadota > Gammaproteobacteria > Coxiellales > Coxiellaceae > JABABH01. Next base: position 5,140 of record JABABH010000096.1, read on the forward strand.
CATTAATTAAAGAATTATTAGACAGTATGTCAGGCTTTCAAGAAGCCTTGGAAGATGATGATTGGGATAATGAAGAGAATTATAAAGGGCTAACGGCAGCGCAAACAGATTTGCGTAATTTGGTAGGAGAGGCTTTGAAAAAGCGGGTGAGTGATATTCATTTAGAGATTAGAAAAAATAGAGCACAGATTCGGTTTCGTCGTTACGGGGCGTTATATTTACATCGGGAATGGCTGAGTAAACGAGCATTAAGGCTATGTTTTGTTGCTTTTAATCGCGAAAGTGACGATGTCAAAAAGCATTTTAATATGGTCATGCCTCATGATGCTTCCATGGAGCTCACCGTAGATCATCGACAGGTGCGTGTACGTTTGGCCAGTGTGCCCGTCTATCCTTATCCGTCTGTTGATGTAGTCTTTCGGCTATTGACGGTGGATGATGATAAAGTAGTAGGCTTAGCTGATTTAGGCTATACCAATGAGCAGCAGAAAATATTAAATATTGGCATGGCCCGAAAAAACGGTGCGATTATTTTCGCAGGTGCCACGGGTTCCGGTAAAACAACAACATTAGCGGCTTTAATTGATCAGATTCCAGTTGAGAAGAAAGTCTATACCATTGAAGATCCTGTCGAGAAAAAATTAGATAATGCGACTCAAATTCCAACGAATTCAGAAAATCCGCTCTGTACTTTTCCTATGTTAGTGAGGCAAACCTTGCGGATGGATCCTGATTGTATTGTATTGGGTGAAGTACGTGATGAAACAACGGCAGGTATGATGGCGCGTTCAGCGATTACGGGACACTTAGTCTTATCCACTTTGCATGCGAATTCAGCGATTAATATTATATTACGTCTGAAAGATCTAGGTTTGGATATTAATATGCTGACCGACCCTAATTTCTTATCTTTAATCTGTTTTCAAGTCTTATTAAGGGTTTTATGCGATGCCTGTAAAATTGTGGATGATACCCCAAGCTATCGTAAGTTTTTTGAGACAGAGATTTATGCTAAAGGTCAGGATCCTAGATGTGGGGTCTGTGGTGGTGTGGGTTTGGTGGGGCGAAGTGTAGCCGCTGAAGTGATTCCCATAGGCCAGCGAGAATTCCAGTATATTCGAGAGAATCTTTCCTTTGAATGGCTACAAGACTTAAATAAGCGTCAGGAAAGTATTAAATATCGTGTATTAGATTGTATTCGCGCAGGGAAAGTCAGTATTGAAGATGCGGAATCCGCTATCGGTTATATTGACGAATTGCATACAGAAGAAGAGGCATAAGATGAGCGTTAGCAATAACTTAAAACGATTACAAGCGAAGATAGAGTTTTCTTCAGAGAAAAAACAGAGTTTATTAGAAATTTTATCAGAATTCTTAAGTTATGGTTTATCGATGCATGCTATTTTTGATGATCTTTTACCTAAACTCTATGAGAAAGGCAGTCTACGTCTTATTATCGATGATATCGCAGAGAAAATTTCCCAAGGGGTGTCCTTATCGGATGCACTTTCACCTTGGTATGGATTCAAAGTTGCCGCTATTCTACGTAGTGGTGAGGCCTCGGATAATATACATGAAGCGATGAGCTTAGCTAGAGAGTCTTTAAGTGATGGGCGTAGTTATATATCCGCCTTTATGAAAAAGATCACCTATTCATTGATCGTATTTCTAGCCTCGAATGGCTTGGTGGCCTTATTTTATTTTCAAGTGGTGCCTGCTTTTATGGGCATGTTAATCAGTCAACATAAGCTGGTGCCTGGTATTACCAGTAATTTTGTCCATTATGGTAATTTTATATTTGGTGTAGACAGTATTTTGATTCTTATCTTATTGGCTGCATGTATCATAGGTGTAGGCCTAACCTTGTCCTTTTATACCGGAAATTTTCGAAATCAGCTGGATCGCTTGCCCCTATTTGGCATATACCGTCAAATTGTCGCAGCCGATTTATTAGAGCAACTGGGCTTTTATTTTAAAGCTAATATTTTATTAGATACTGCAGTGGGAAATATCTTGCAAGGCAAGCCCTCTCGCTATCTACGTATGCATGGACAACGTATTATCGCTCACTTAGAAGAAGGTGTGGATAATATTACAGAAGCCTTTGATACAGGATTATTTGATAAAAAACTGATGGCTATTATGTTAGCCATGGGTCGTATCAATCGATTTGAAGCTAAGTGTTTGGATTACGCGCATCGTCTGCAACAAGAGACTATAGCCAGGGTCACTAAAGCAGCAGGTGGCGTGAGTTTAATCTTAATGCTCGTAGGAGCAGTGAATATTATATGGTCCATTGGGGCCATGTATTTAGGAGTTTCTGCGATTCAATAATGCATGAATCACGCAGAAAAAGGGATGAGTCATTGAATGCAAGGAAGGGTTTTATTAATTGATGCCGAATAGCGGCAGGGGAATCATTATGAAGATATTCAAGTATGTGAATGCTATGCTGAAGCAAAGAAAATTATCAAAATTATATCGCTCTCAAAAGGGGAGCCTATCCTCTTCCTTGATGCCAAGGGTGTATCACCAGCAAAGAAATTTATTAACATTAGATTTCTCTCGAGAGGGCAGCTTATCTTCTCCCTTGATGCCCAGGGTGTATCACCGATCTCAAGGTTTAACCTTAATTGAGGTGGGTTTAGCCATTGCAGTGGGTGCGGCGATTGTGATCTCGGTCTTATATTTATATCGTTCTGCGCATAATAGCTCTATAGCAGCAAAAACAACCCAAGATGTGGTTGCGATTGTGGGAGAATTTCGTCAGCAAATAGCAGCTGGAGTAGCAGATCCTAGCTCAACGGCTATATCCGTTGCTAAT
>JABABH010000097.1 GCA_014238325.1 Coxiellaceae bacterium
CGACTGCTGCGGCAGAGCCACTGGAGGAACCACCGGGAGAAAAATCCAAATTATGTGGATTGCGTGTTTCGGCGGGGTTTAAAAAGGCAAATTCTGTTGAAACCGTCTTGCCTAAAATAACCGCGCCAGCTTCACGTAACCGCCCGACAATAGTAGCATCTTTCTCTGGCCTTCGATTCTTGTATATTGGAGTACCGTGTTCGGTTGGGAAATCTTTCGTATCTATAATATCTTTCAAACCAACTGGAACACCATGAAGAACGCCAAGGGGACGACCATTCTGTCTTATGAGATCAAGTTCCTCAGCTTGCTTTAGAGCAAATTCATTATCCAGATGGGTCCAAGCCTTGATCTGCTCATCTGTATCAGCAATTCGCTTCAGGCAGGCCTTCACCAGATCTGTTGAAGATAGCTGCCCTTCACGAATTTTCTGTGCGGCCTCTAAAGCTGAAAGAGCATTAGGCATTGATGAAATCCTGAATAATCAAGGAATATAAACTCCAAAAAGATAATCGGGAAACCACAGAGCTATTGCAGGAAATTGATACATCAAGACCATGCTTAAAATTACAATGCCAAGATAAGGTAATAGCCCCTTGAATATTTCCACCAATTCAATTTGGTTTCGGAGTACCCCTTTTAGATAATAGGCTGACATTGCCATGGGAGGTGTCAGAAAAGAGGTTTGCAGATTTAGGGCTACCAGCATCGCGAAGAAGTATGGATTGACGCCGAATGTATCCAGCATTGGTAGAAAAATGGGTACAAAAATGATCAATATTTCTGACCATTCTAATGGCCAGCCAAGCAGAAAAATTATCAACTGTGCAAGAACCAAAAATTGCCATGGCTCAAGCTCTAAAGCCAGAACCCAATGTTCAATAATATCGTGACCGCCCAAATAGGAAAAAACAGAAGCAAAAGTCCATGAGCCGACAAAAAGCCAGCAAACCATTGCTGTTGCTTTAGCGGTTAGGAAGACACTTTCCTTAATTTTTTGCCAGGTAAGCGCTCTATAAAGAGCAGCGAGCACTAGTCCGCCCAAGGCTCCCATTGCGGCAGCTTCAGCGGGGGTTGCTAATCCACCCAAAATAGACCCTAAAACCAATGCAATTAGAACTGTGAGCGGAACAAAGGAGACTAACAAATCCATATATATCTTTGATGCAGGGGGAATATCTTCCTCCACTGGTTTTGGTGCAATCGACGGGTTTAGATAAACCCTGATAATCACGTAAACGATGTAAAGACCGGCTAATAATAATCCAGGAAATACTGCGGCGGCATAAAGACGAAGCGGTGAGAGTTCTGCAATAGCAGCATATACAATCAACATTATTGAAGGAGGAATAAGTATGCCGAGTGTGCCGCCGGCGCAAATTACCCCTGCCGCAAACTGCTTATTGTAATTAGCTTTTGCCATCGCGGGAAATGCAAGCAAGCCCATTAGAGTTACAACGGCGCCAACAATTCCAGATGCGGTGGAAAATACAGCACAGGTTATCAAGGCTGCAATAGCCATTGATCCGGGCAAGTTTCGTGCAGCCATATAAAGTGAGAAAAACAACCGATTCACAATGTTGGC
>JABABH010000098.1 GCA_014238325.1 Coxiellaceae bacterium
AGCGAACATTTATTTTTCGCCAGCCATCAAAACCAAGGTATACCCGCTCGCAATAATCCACTTCGCATCTTCATTCGCGAGCGGTATATGACCCTGGGCTATGAGGCATGTTCCTATTTGCTGCAAGTTTGTTATAGAATACACTCGGTATGGTTGGTCTTGGACCAGTTTGCTGCTCTAGCTAGCCTTGAATCGAGCAAGTTTTATAGGCAGAAGATAGATAGAAAGAGCTGGATGATAAGCATCTGGCATAGGATAAAGCAGTTTCAGATATGCAATTCAATCTTTTGAATACGGATGGGGAGGCTCGTCGTGCGCAGATAAGTTTTCGTCGTGGTATGGTTGATACCCCAGCCTTTATGCCGGTGGGAACGCACGGCACGGTGAAGGCCATTTTGACGGAACAGTTGCAAGCAACGGGTGCCCAGATGATCTTGGGCAACACCTTTCATTTAATGTTGCGTCCTGGTATGGATGTGGTGAAACAGCATGACGGCCTGCATCGTTTTATGCATTGGTCAGGACCTATTTTAACGGATTCCGGTGGCTACCAGATTTTTAGTTTAGCGAGTTTGCGCCATCAGTTCACGGAAAAAGGTGTGACGATGCGTTCTCCGATCGATGGACGCTTCATTAAGTTAACGCCTGAAACGGCATTAGAGGTACAGCAGAGTCTGCGTTCTGATGTTGCTATGGTGTTGGATGAATGCACTCCTTATCCTGCGACAGAAGCAGAAGCCTTAGAGTCTCTGGGCTTGAGTGCACGATGGGCGGCGCGTTGTAAGCAAGTACATAAGCCTGAAAAAAATGAGGCATTATTTGGTATTGTTCAGGGTAGCGTTTTTCCACGATTGAGAATGGCTTCCTTACATCAACTCCTGGAAATCGATTTTGATGGGTATGCGATTGGCGGTTTGGCGGTAGGAGAGCCGAAGGCATTGATGTTTGAAATATTGGAACACCTAACCCCCGCGATGCCGAAGTACCGTCCTCGTTATTTGATGGGAGTTGGAAAACCCGAAGACATCATCGAAGCTGTACGCCGCGGAGTTGATATGTTCGATTGTGTGATGCCAACGCGCAATGCACGCAATGGTCATTTATTTGTACGAGAAGGGGTGATTCGTATTCGTAATAGTCAATATAAAAATGATATGCGCCCATTGGATGCCTCCTGTCTGTGTCCTACCTGTCAAAATTATACACGTGCTTATTTGCATCATTTGCATCATTGTCGAGAGATATTAGGTCTACAATTAAACACCTTGCATAATCTTTTTTTCTATCAAAATCTTATGAAAGGTTTGCGTCAAGCGATTGAACGGGGTACATTAGATTTCTTTGCAAGAGAGTTCTATTCGTGCTATAGACCATTTGCAGCTTCGTCCTACGTGGATCATGAAATTAAGGGCTGACCGTAACAGACTAGAGAGAGGCGGATATGATGAAGGCTTTAAAGCTTATAGTGGGTATATTTTTAGTTATTTTTGAGATCAGTGTAGTGCAGGCCGCGCCTGCGGCTGGTGGTGCGCAAGGTAACTCGTGGACCATGTTGTTATTACCCGTATTACTGATTGCTGTTTTTTATTTTCTCATGATTCGTCCTCAGGCGAAACAAAATAAAATGCATCGTGCTATGTTAGAACGTATTAGTGTGGGTGATGAAATTGCCACGAGAGGTGGTGTGTTGGGCAAAGTGACACAGCTTAAAGATGATTTCATGAAGATAGAGATCGCACAAGGCACTGAGGTTATTTTACAAAAGGGCTCTGTGTCTTTAGCGCTACCTAAAGGCACGATGAATTCCGTTTAAAATTCTAGTAGTAGACTATGAATCGATATTCTACATGGCGCTATCTTCTCTTAGCCGTTTTAACGATATTAGCTATTGTCTATGCTCTGCCTAATATATACGGTGAAGATCCAGCGATCCAGATCTCGCATCAAACGATGACGACATCAGCTGCCCGTTTCAATCCTACTGAAGTCGAAAAAAAAGTGCGCAAAGCTTTGTATACCGAAGGAATGCGCGCTTTTCGTACCCATGTGCAGGATCATGCTGTGCAGATTGCTTTTAAAAATACAGAGGATCAAATGAAGGCGGAGGATACAGCGCAAAGTATTTTGGGTGCTGATTATTCTGTTGCTGCAAGCTTGGCGCCACGTACACCAAGCTGGTTAAGGGCCTTGGGCGCCCATCCCATGAAATTGGGTTTAGACCTCAGAGGGGGAATACATTTTTTATTAGATGTCAAAGCAGAAGATTTGATTAAAACGCAAAAAAAAGACGATATGCGACGTATGAGCATGGTATTGCGCAAAGGGGAGTTACCTTATAAGACTATGTATTTTAGCTCGACAAAAGAGCGAACGATTGTGCTTCAATTTGATACGATGATGAATCGCAATCAGGCCATGGTACTTTTGAAGCGTGACTTTTCTCAATATGATTTTTCATTCAGTGGTTTAGCTATACATGCGAATTTGTCTAATGCTGCGGTCAAAAATATTACAAGAGAATCACTGGAGCAAGTGACGGCAATTTTAAATAAGCGAATTAATGAGCTTGGTGTAGCAGAGCCCGTGATACAGCAGCAGGGGACACACTACATCAGTTTGGATTTACCAGGTATTCAAGATAGCGCTCACGCAAAAGCTATTATTGATAAAATGGCAACGGTGCGCTTTCAGCTAGTCGATACAGAGCATAACGCAAAGGCCGTTGCTAAAACTGGTGTCATTCCAGCCGGTTTGCAGTTGCTCTATACCGACACAGGTGAGCCTGTCTTGTTGAAAGATTCGATTGTGCTGTCTGGGAAATCGATTACCCATGCCTCGAGTATTATCAGCCAATATGGTCAGCCAGCCGTGCAAATTCGGATTAGTGGACCAGAGGTCAGTCGCTTTAATCGTATTACTGCGAAGAATATTAATCGACCTTTAGCTGTTGTGTATGTAGAAACTAAAACACTTTCTCATAAACAGGGTCAAGCGGTTATACTGAAGCATCAAAAAACGGAGCAGGTGATTAGCGTTGCGACTATTAATAGCGCATTAGGCCGTAATTTTGAAATTAGTCATTTGGGCAATTTAGGATATGCTAAGCAATTAGCCTTATTATTACGTTCTGGGGCTTATGCAGTACCGGTTGACTATGTGCAAGAACGCTTGGTGGGTCCAAGCCTTGGGAAAGAAAATATCCATATGGGTATTTTATCCACGATAATAGGCTCGTGCTTAGTGATTGCATTTATGCTGATTTATTATCGTGTTTTTGGCTTGATTGCAGATTTAGCTTTATTGCTCAATATTATTTTTATTATGGCTATATTGTCGATTATGGGCGCGACTCTCACCTTACCCGGCATTGCAGGTATTGTCTTAACTGTCGGTATGGCAGTGGATGCGAATGTTTTGATTAATGAGCGCATTCGCGAAGAACTACGCAATGGCGTTTCACCTCAGGCCAGTATAAAATCAGGTTATGATCGCGCGTTTACGACCATTGTGGATGCGAACCTGACCACTTTGATTGTGATGATCGTGTTATTTGCTTTAGGCTCAGGTCCTGTACAAGGTTTTGCAATTACGACAACCATTGGTTTATTGTCCTCGATGATCACGGCAATTTTCTTTACCCGAGCAGTAGTCAATGTATGTTATGGGTACCGATCAGTGCCGCATTTATCGATTGGTATTCGACCTATAGAAGCTATTAAGAAACGACGAGGTATCTGATGGAGTTTTTTAAAGCAGATGCTCGTATCCCATTTATGCGACAACGCGTCTGGGCTGCTGTTTTCTCTAGCATTATTTTTATAGCGTCTATTCTTGCCTTATCTATTTGCCATTTAAACTTAGGGCTAGATTTTACAGGTGGTACCAAGGCAGATGTGCATTTCTCAGTTCCGATAGATGTATCGATTATTCGCTCGAATTTATATCAATCAGGTTTTAAGCATAGTGAAGTGCAGGCCTATGATACGAGAAATATCGTTGTTCGGTTAGCTCCACACAAGGATTTAACGCAACAACAACTGGAGGAAAAATTATTAAAAGCCATGCCTCGAGGCGAGATCAAACAGCTGAATTATATTGGTCCAGAAATTGGTAAACAACTGGCTACGAATGGCATACTAGCAGTACTTGTGGCCTTAATGGGTACCATGCTTTATATCGCGTTGCGTTTTGACTTACGATTTGCAGTTAGCGCAGCTATCGCGATTATCCATGATCCTATATTAATTTTGGGTATTTTCGCTTTCTTTCATTTAAATTTTGATCTGATTGTCTTGGCTGGAGTGCTGACGGTTATTGGATACTCACTTAATGATACCATTGTTGTATATGATCGCGTTCGTGAGAATTTTCGAAAGGTGCGACGCGTCTCTGCCATGAAAATTATGGATTTATCCATTAATCAAACTTTATCTCGTACTATTATGACTTCAGGGCTGACCTTATTAGTGGTCTTAGCATTATATATTTTTGGTGGAGAACATTTAAAATATTTTGCTTTGGCTTTAATCATCGGTATTGTGGTGGGTACGTATTCGTCTATTTATATCGCTGGTTCCTTGGCAGTGACATTTGGCCTTAAGCGCGAACATCTCATGATCAAGAAACTTCCGGATGGTGCGGATATTCCCTAATAAGGTGAGATGCTTAGTCCGTAAGAGGGTGTAGAATATCGAGTATAGCTTGATGCATTTTGGGGTTGCCAGCGATAATACAGCCTGTCTCTAAAAAACAGTCTGTGTTACTGAAATCGCTGATTAACCCGCCTGCTTCTCGCACAAGTAATGTGCCTGCAGCAATATCCCAGGGAGCTAAATGACCTTCCCAAAAGCCGTCTAATCGTCCAGATGCAACGTATGCAAGATCAAGTGCAGCAGAACCTGCCCGCCGCATGCCTGAAGTTTTGGGAAATAAGGTACCGAATACTTGAAGATAAAACTTTAAATTATCAGGATGCCTAGCCGGTAATCCTATGCCAATTAATGCATCACTGAGCTTATTGCAGCCACTGACTCGAATTTTCTGATGGTTGAGTTGTGCGCCCTCACCACGGACTGCTGTAAATAACTCATTTTTTAAAGGATCGTAAATGACAGCGACTGCTATATTATTGCGATATCTGAGCGCAATGGATACAGCACATTGTGGGAAGCCATGAATGAAATTAGTCGTGCCATCTAAGGGGTCAATAATCCAGACATACTCGTCATTAGGAATAGCGGTGCCAGGATGGCTCGATTCTTCTGCAAATATCGTGTGAGATGGATAAGTAGTTTGGATGATTTCTATAATGGTTTGCTCTGCTAACTCATCGATATGAGTTACAAAATCATTTTTTTGCTTAGTTCGGATGCGTAATCGGTCGGGTCGATCGATGGCTCGAGCAATATATTCGCCAGCAGCTCTGGCTGCTTTAACGGCAATGGATAACATAGGATTTTGCATAGAGGCGCGCTTAATACTGAATCAACACAGGGTGCATCCTAGCACGGATGGCATACTCTGCACAAATTTTTAATGACAGATAGGCATGAAAAAAGACGTGCTTATCTCACCAGAAAAGTCATTGGTTTTCAGTATAGGTCTTCTTATATCACTATGGCTTAAGTTCCATGAGCTTTTTTTAAACGTTCGACAATTCTTTCTCTTTTCAAGGCAGAGAGATGTTTCAAGATGAGTGCACCGCGAAGATGATCCACTTCATGAGCGATACATCTAGCATTAAATGCTGAGGCATCGAATTCAATAGGCTTTCCATGACGATCGAATGCACGTACGGTAATGTGTTCAGCACGGGTAATTTTTTCATAGATTCCACGAACAGACATACACCCTTCTTCTCCCGTTTGCTTTCCCGATTGCTTGATAATTTTGGGATTAACCAAACACAAGGGCTGATTTTTTTCAGAGGAGCAGTCAATAACCGTAATACTTTTTGGATTTTTGATATCTAATTGGGTCGCTGCTAAGCCCACACAATTATCATGGCTATAGAGCGTTTCGAACATATCATCAATGATATTTTGTAATGCCTGATCAAATGTATCGACTTTTTCTGCAATGGTATTTAAGCGAGGGTTGGGGTATTGTAGAATGGTTAATATTGCCATAGTGGGTTGCCTCTTAATTCACTCATACATATACCGAGGAGAGGACTTGAACCTCCACGGAGTTGCCTCCACAAGCATCTGAAGCTTGCGTGTCTACCAGTTTCACCACCCCGGCATCACGTGACTTTAATGAGAAGGGGCTTAAAAGTCAATAAATAATCTATGCAGGGGGATGAGGTGGGGAAAACCTCATTTAGTGGCTTCTAGTTTTAATCCAACCATACAAATCTTGTAATGTATTGCTAGGACTTTTTATTTGATTTAATGCCTCTTCTGCCTTTTGAAATAGCTGATTCGTGCTAGAAAACGATAGATGATCTGCATCCAATATATCGTCTTGAGCTTGGTAAGCGAGTCCCAAATATCCTGCAAAGCTAGAGAGCTGCTCTAATTGATCTGGACGATCACAACCACCCGCCAAGGCGCCGATTTGACTAGCAGCGATGAATAGAGCCCCAGTTTTGAGTTGATTCACGCGTTCTAAGGTTTGAACGGACGGTGTAGTATCGTTTTTTATAGTGAGATCTTCTGCTTGTCCACCCATCATACCTTGTGCACCGGCAGCACTTGCTAGTATCAGGGTTGCCTGGGGTAACTGGGGAGTGATGATTTCAAAGGCCAAGCTTTGTAGGGCATTACCTGCTAACATCGCCATGGCTTCGCCATAGACGCGATGGGCGCTCGGCTGACCACGACGATAATCATCGTTATCCATGGCGGGTAAATCATCGTGGGCTAAGGAATAACAATGCATAAATTCGATCGCAGCGGCGGGTGCATCGAGCAGGCTCATATCTTTTGTAAATAACAATCCACATAAATATAATAATGCTGGGCGTATGCGTTTCCCGCCATTAAACACTATGTAGTGCATAGCTTCATGCAGAAGGGTGGGTTGAGCATCACGCGTAGGTAAAACACGCTCCATATATTGATTGATTCGCTGTTGATAAGGCACCAGAATATCAGCAGATGCAGCAGCATTATTCGCCATGATCTTGGTCTACTTTATAGTCGACGAGCGCAGCTTCATTCGCTTTTTTGGTTAAAATTTG
>JABABH010000099.1 GCA_014238325.1 Coxiellaceae bacterium
AGCGAACATTTATTTTTCGCCAGCCATCAAAACAAAGGTATACCGCTCGCAGTAGCCCACTTCGCATCTTCATTCGCGAGCGGTATACTTTGATGAGCTAGACTGATGGTGTTTAGATATAGAGCATGAACGCCGATAAGAGGGTCGAGACTCTCTGTGCTCAAGAAATGGTTGGGGCAAATGGAAAAGTTAGATATGATATCGTGAGCCGGCGGCGGCCCTATAGTCCATCCATAACATTGAGGTTTATTTTTAATGATAAAACAGTATTGCCAGTTTATATATGCTTTGCTATTGATCAGTGTCGGTGTCATAGGGTATGCGGCTGGGGCTGGTGCCACGCCTGCTCACCAACACGTAGCAGCTTTGCCGTATACTGATCATCTTTTAGCCTTGCCTCAAGGTAGCAGCCAGGAAGCTAGCCCTGCATCTTCCGGTCATGCTTCAACGCAACCGCCTTTGCTTATTCCTTCACCACCTGAGACTGCAGGGCGTGGTTATGTGCTGATGGATGCAAATTCTCAATATATTATTGCAGGGAAAAACCAAGATCAGCGCATGCCGCCTGCGAGTCTAACGAAATTAATGACGCTCTATTTGATTTTCTCTGCTTTGCAGAACGGTCAGATTCATTTTAGTGATGTTGTGCATATCAGTCCTAAAGCATGGCGTACCGGTGGGTCACGCATGTTTGTTCAGGCTAATTCAGAGGTATCCATTCACAATTTGGTGCAAGGCATTGTGGTGGATTCTGGCAATGATGCTTGTGTGGCGATGGCACAGCATCTCGCCGGCACGGAGCTTGCTTTTGTGCAATTAATGAATCAAACAGCGGCACGATTGCATATGTATAATACGCATTATATGGATTCTACCGGCTTACCCAATCGGAATCATTATTCTACGCCGAGAGACATGGCAACGTTGACACGGGCGCTCATTCGCGATTTTCCTCAACATTATCATTTCTTTTCTCAAAAATGGTTTACTTACGCAAATATCAAACAAATTAATCGTAATCGTCTATTGTGGCACGATGCCTCTGTCGATGGTTTAAAAACCGGTTATACGCAAGATGCAGGCTATTGTTTAATTACCTCGGCTGTTCGTCATAAAATGCGTTTAATTACAGTGATGATGGGGGCACCGAGTATTTCAGCGCGCACACATGCCTCGGAAGCTTTATTGAATTATGGGTTTCATTTTTATGATACCCGACAATTATTTTCTGGCCATGTGTCTTTACAGAAGCAACGCATTTGGTTAGGTAAAAAGCGTTATATAAATTTTGGTTTAAAACGAGCTTTGTATATCACAGCTCCCATGGGACACATGCAAACTATGAAAGCGATATTGTCGATGCCGTCGTATCTGAAAGCCCCTATTCAAAAGGGAGTGACGTATGGTACGGTTAAAATTTCATTAGGTGATCGCACCATTCGCCAAGTGCCCCTAGTCGCTTTGACTGATAATAAACTGGGTGGATTATGGAGCCATATGCGAGACCGTTGTATTCTATTATTTCATCGATGAGTGTCGCTATTTATAAGAGGCAAATCCAACTTCATCTTGGTCAATCTTTTTTAAGATATGGAGATAAATTTCTTCAGAGATTCTTTTTTTGGTTCGCATCTGGTGAAGTACATTGCGTTCATAACTTAAAATGCGAGATAGCAGGACTTCTGCTTCTTGGCCGACTTCGTGAGTATCACAGGTGGTTTCATAGGTCACCTTAAATTGTAAGAGTCGCCTACTATAATAGCTATTGACGAGTTTTTTGGCATTATTGGAGCAAATATGAGTATTGGATTCGAGAGCATTAATATGCTTGATCGCTTTTTTGGTTAGGGTACGATATATCTTAACAGCTTCCTTAGCGAATAGCGTATCAGTGGATTCCATTCTGAGGAATTTGACTAACAGAGGCAAGGTTAAGCCCTGTATGAGTAACGTAAATAGAATGGTGATGATCGTTAGAAAAATAATGAGATTGCGATAAGGAAAGGCACTACCGTTGGGTAAAACCAAGGGGAGCGCAATGGCTAAGGCAAGTGAAACTAATCCACGCATGCCAGACCATGAAGAGATTAATATTTCTTGCCACACCACATGGGCGCGCGCTCCTGGTCGACTAAAATAGCGTAGTATGTGGTTCAAATATACGGTAGCACTAACGAGCAATAAACGAATCAAAACAATGCTCGCAATAGCTGTGACCGATAGCAGTACTAAAGTGCTTGGAAATAAATAATTCACTTTGTGTAAATAGGTTTGGAATTGTAAGCCAATGACGATAAAAATTAACCCGGTTAAAAAGAAGATGAGCGTATCCCATACGGCTTGTTCTGATAAGCGGGTGCGAGCTTTAATCACGCGCTCTGTTCTTTTATGAAATAATCCAGCTGAGACCACGGCCATCACGGGAGATACCCCAATACGGTTAGCAAATAAATAAGCGACGTAGGCCAGGATAATGCTCATAATAATGGGTAATTCGTTTTCTGACTCAGTTAAAAATTCTTTGATAATTAAACTCGTGAAGTAGGCAAACATCACACCAATCAACACGCCTCCAATCCCGACGAGGAGAATATTGATACCGGCGCGCTCAAAATTAATGGCTCCTTTGATCACGAAAAAAATGCAAGCCTGATAAAGGATAATGCTGGTCGCGTCATTAAATAAACTTTCTACTTCTAAACTGCGAATCAGAGGGCGGCGGATACGTAGATTTTTTAAAATAGAAGTTGCTGCAATCACATCGGTCGGCGAAATAATGGCTCCTAATACAAGTGCAGCTGGTAATGGCATTTTTACCAGCCAATGCAGAAAGTAAGCGACGGTGATGGTGGTGGCAATCACCAGTACGATGGCTAAGGAGAAGATCTCGACCTTATTATGTAAAATGTCGTCCCAAGAAATCAGGTGCGCGGTGGCAAATAACATGGGTGGTAGAAATAAGGTCAAAATAATATCACTAGGGGGGTGCCAATTAGGGATTCCAGGGGTAAAGCTAATAATTAGGCCAGTGATAATCAAGATTAAAGGATAGGGAACGTTAATACGTTCTGCAATCGCTGTGCCAATCACGACTAAAAACAGAATAAACGGGATAATTTCAAATATGGTCATCGTCGTCCCAACGATCGTAAATGTATCCGTTGCCTGTCATGATGCGGGTTCAGTGGCAGGGTTGAAAACCGTGGGCGTAGGTCATGCGAGGGGCTTGATCAGCGATGGGAAGGCTGCTTGGCTGACGATAGAGCCATGTAGTGCTATCATTCATACTGAACAGCGATGGGATCGCATAAGCTATGTTCCATCTTTCAGGAGTATAGGTATAATATTCCCTTTTCTTTTTGTATAGCACATCATAGGACTTTATCATATGAAAATCGAACAAACTCTATCGATCATTAAGCCTGACGCCGTGGCTCAGCAGCTGGTAGGTGAAATATATCAGCGTTTTGTCAAGGCAGGTTTCCGCATTATTGCAGCGCGTATGCTGCATTTGACAGCGGCTCAAGCAAAGGCTTTCTATCGTGTGCATCAGGATCGTAATTTCTTTGATGATTTGGTGACCTTTATGGTCAGTGGGCCGATCATGGTACAGGTATTGCAAGGAGAAGACGTGATCGCGAAACATCGTGACTTAATGGGCGCGACAGACCCTAAAGTGGCCTTGCCGGGTACGATACGAGCTGATCTGGCTCAATCGATAGAGGCTAATGCGGTACATGGTTCTGATACAGTCGCATTGGCACAAGAAGAAATCACATTTTTCTTTACTGACGACGAGATTTTCGGTTGAAACAGTCGGTTAACTTGCTTGATTTGAGTGAGGCACAGCTCATTGAGTTGGTCATGTCACTGGGTGAGCCCTCTTATCGAGCCTTGCAATTGCTCCAGTGGATCCATCAACATGGCATACTGGATTTTGCTTTGATGCCTAATATCGGTAAAAAATTATCGAAGCAGCTGGCAGCATGCGCCTGTGTTAAGCCCCCCGATTTACTCTTGGAGCGTGTTGCTGAAGATGGGACACACAAGTGGCTATTAGCGCTATCGGATACGAATAAGATTGAAATGGTCTTTATTCCGGAGCGCAATCGAGGCACTTTATGTGTGTCCTCGCAGGTCGGTTGCACCTTGAATTGTAGCTTTTGTGCGACTGGCAAACAGGGCTTTAATCGTCATCTCCTGCTGGGAGAGATTATTGGTCAGGTGTGGTTAGCCGCACGTTTCCTAGCGCAAAAGCCTCAATATAAATTGACCAATGTGGTGATGATGGGGATGGGTGAGCCCTTGTTGAATTACACGGCTGTCGTCGCAGCGATGCATCTGATGATGCATGATCATGCGTATGGACTGTCGAAATACCGTGTGACATTGAGCACAGCGGGTGTGATTCCAGAGATGAAACGTTTGCGCGAGGATAGCCCTGTATCGTTAGCGCTGTCTCTTCATGCGGCTCATGACGAATTACGTGATCAACTCGTTCCACTCAATAAAAAATATCCTTTAAACGAGCTGATGGAGGTTTGTAAAAACTACTACCCGGGTCGAAAACGTCAAGTCATTTTTGAATATGTGATGCTAGATCAGGTAAATGACAGCATGGCTGATGCTAAGCGATTAGTGCGTCTTTTAAGTCATGTGCCTTGCAAATTAAATTTAATTCCATTTAATCAATTTCCTGGAACGCAATATCGCTGCTCGTCATCTCATGCCTTGACTCGATTTCAAAATTATTTGATGGAAAAAGGATTGAACACGCGGGTGCGTCGAACACGGGGAGATGATATTGCTGGGGCTTGCGGTCAGTTAGTGGGAGAATTCTCAGATCGCACAGGCCGCCATCGGCGCTGGTTGCAGCAGGGTATGCAGGTGGAGGCGGTCGAGTCCATAACGTAAAATGGTATAAATTTGTACAGAAATAGACAGGCTAGTCTGTGTTTTCTTGCAAGGATGGCACTGAATAAGACAAGTGGCATGCTCAGATCATGAAAATATTCTATATTATTAATGAACGACTTTTAAATTTGGTGACCATTCATACAGGAAAGTATTCAGTCTTATGTCAGAAAAAAAAAAAACAGAGCATATGGGACCTACCTCGCCGGAAGCTGCAGAAT
>JABABH010000100.1 GCA_014238325.1 Coxiellaceae bacterium
GCATATGTTTTCTGGCGGTCAACGTCAGCGTATTGCGATTGCACGTGCATTAATGTTGAATCCACGTGTATTGGTGTTGGATGAACCTGTATCGGCGCTTGATCTATCCATTCAGGCGCAGGTGCTGAATATCTTATCTAATCTGCAAACGGACTTGGGTTTGGCATATCTTTTCATCAGTCATGATCTTTCAGTGGTCAAGCATATCGCAGATGATGTTATGGTGATGTATCTAGGTAAAGTGGTTGAAGCTGGACCGGCTGAGCATGTCTTCAAAAACCCAAAACACCCTTATACAGAGGCGTTGTTGTCTGCGACCCCTATTGCTGATCCAACGCGCAAGAAAAACCGCATTATGCTGACGGGTGAATTACCGTCGCCACTTAATCCTCCAAAAGGCTGTTATTTCAATCCCAGATGCAAGTTTGCTGATGATACATGCAAAACGTCACAACCAATGTTGGAAGAGGGCAAAGATACTGAAGTGGCCTGTTTTCATCCGAGAGGTTAGTCTGAATTATTAAGTAATGTTAAGTACTGGCACGATAATATTCAGTAATATTATATATGTTTATTGGGTCGCTATAATTTTATCAAGTTCGACAAAGAATGTTGTTCCATACCCCAATTTGCTGACAAAGTCGATTGTACCACCGTGACCGTCTAGGATTTCCTTGGTAATATACATACCAAGCCCAGTCCCCCCAATTTTTCGTTGAATAGTAGAGTCAACTTGAGTGAATTGTCCAAATACTACGTCTTGTGAGCTTTCTGGAATACCTTCACCGTAATCTATAATTGAAATCCGTACCTTTTCATCAAATTCTTCAAGTAAGATTTCTACTTCATCGCCTGCATTAGAGAATTTTATGGCATTGGATAAAACATTTGCCATAACCTGCATCAAGCGATCATGATCGCCATTTACATATATGCTATTTTCAAGCCCAGTTGCTTTCAATGATACATTCATTGAATCACTGAACCCTTCTGTCGCTTCTATAGCATCTTTGATGAGTATTGGTAGATCGATGGGTTCCAATTTGAAGTTCATTTTACCGGCTTCAAATTTTTGAACGTCAAGGAGATCGTTGATTAATGCGGCTAATCTATTACTGTTTTTATATGCGATATCGACTACGCCATCTATTTTTTGAGTGGTATCGCCCAACCCGCCACTTTTAATCAACCCAAGAGCGCCTTTAATTGACGTCAAAGGTGTACGAAGTTCGTGACTTACAATTGAAACAAATTGCGATTGAATTTTATATGCATGCTCCGCGCGATCCTTTTCTAACTTTAAAGCCATTAGCTGGCTGAGATTATCCCTATAAAGTTTCAAGAAAATACGTGAGCAATCAATTATAAAATATAATACCAAAATACAGGTCGCGAATTGCAACCATAAATATGAATTTAAGGGTGGACGTACTTCCCATAAATCGCGTGCGGGAATGTAAAGGAATGTTGCGCCATATATGACAAGTCTTGCTATCAAAACCC
>JABABH010000101.1 GCA_014238325.1 Coxiellaceae bacterium
CTGACCCCCTCTTCTATAGCTGTGCAGACCCAATAGGCTTGATGTCCCATACCACAATGTGCCGCCACACGTTCCCGCAACGCCTCACGACGACCGTTCGCCACTAGGACTGTGTCTACCTCTAGACGTCCGCTAGGTCGCTCGTCAATCATGGAGATATCTAAATCAGCATGCAAAGTCATGGCCAAGGTACGCGGTATCGGTGTTGCACTCATCATCAATTGATGTGGATAATAACCGCTTGTCACAGCCTTCTTTTTAAGGGCTAGTCGTTGCTCTACGCCAAAGCGATGTTGCTCATCGATGACAATCAATCCTAATCGATCGAACTGCACGGTTTCTTGAAATAAAGCATGGGTCCCAATGATGACCATCGTCTCTCCTGCCGCTAAACGCTGCAATAAAGCTCGACGCGATGCCACACGTGTAGGTAATCGCTCTACTACTATGCCAAGCGGTACGAACCATCCTTGAAAAGAACGCTCATGCTGCTCTACTAGCAGTTCAGTCGGTGCCATGACTGCCACTTGATAATTATTTTCAATTGCTCTTATCACCGCAATCGCTGCTACCACGGTCTTTCCGCACCCCACATCACCCTGCAATAAACGCAGCATGGGTGTAGCAGTAGAGATATCTGCATGGATGTCTTGTATGACTCGCTTTTGCGCGCAGGTCAGCGAAAAAGGCAAACTCATCACTAACTGAGTCTGTAGACTCGATAAACTGCTCAAACTATCATTGACTGCTCCATCACATACCAAACCAGGCCGGGCACCTAAAGGAGTTCTGACAACAGCTTCCTGACATAAGGGGCCTGACTTGAGTTGGCTAGCCAAGCCTGCCTCAACGAGAGGCGCGTTGCCTATAGATTGAGGTACTAAAATAGGCGCTTTATGATGCCTGATCACTTGGCGTGCCTGTTGGCGGCTGATGACATAAGCTAATAATTCTTCAAATATTAATCGCTGTTGTGCGGGATGCTGTCGATCCTTATATAAGTTCACCGCTCTATCTGCCATAGGACGATGAATATGATTTAAAGCTTCCCATAGACGAGGAAACTGAAAGGATTGCGTTAGGTCCATCGGTAATAACTCGTGAAACCAGCATTCGTATTCTTTTGGTTGTGATAATATGGAGTTGATACACTGACGCCAATGTGTCTGTGATAATCCCGTCGTGGTCGGGTAGACTGCGGATAGCCTATCTTCCAACACCAGTGGCTCAGACCCATCCCTTACACGATACTCGGGATGGATCATCTGAATATCATGGCGATTCAGAGCACGGACCGTTCCAAAACACGTTACAGAACGATCCTTTTCCATAAAAGTTTTATGCTGCTGACGTGTAAAATGAAAAAATTGCAGAATAAGCAGTCGTCCGCTGCTATCTGATAAACGGCATTCTAAACGGCGGCGACGACCATATAAGATTCGTGCCTCGATGAGGGTACCAGACACTAAAGCTTGATCATTCACCTGCAAATCTTTAATAGGTGTGACCTGCGTACGATTTTCATAACGCATCGGTAAGTGAAATAATAGATCTTCGACCGTTTCTATACCGATATTGAATAGTAATTTCAGTACTCGAGCACTGAAACCTCGGCAATTCCTTAAATATCTGCGCTCAATCATCCAGCATCATAATCGCATCTATGGCCAAGCGAGCTTGTTTAGGTAGTTCACGCACAGCCACCACCGT
This sequence comes from Coxiellaceae bacterium, assembly GCA_014238325.1. Classification (GTDB taxonomy): domain Bacteria; phylum Pseudomonadota; class Gammaproteobacteria; order Coxiellales; family Coxiellaceae; genus JABABH01. Next base: position 1,711 of record JABABH010000101.1, read on the forward strand.
ACGCGCAGGATAAGGCTGATCAGTCACAGGATAATATTCCTGCATCACAAGATTAAGGGCATTAAAATCCACCATACTCACTAAATAAATAGTCAATTTAACAATATGATGTAGATTACCTCCAGCCGCCTGTGTCACCGTGAATAAATTCTCAAAAACCTGGCGGGCATGCACAGTAAAATCATCACTCTGTATCATTCTCCATTCAACGTCAGCCTCCCATTTTAAAGGCAACTGCCCGGAAAAATAAACTATATTCCCCATTTTTATAGCTTGTGAGTACGGTCCGATCGCTAACGGGGCTTGGTTCGTATTAATCATTTGCTTCATATTTACCTCTTTTCTGAAAATCGACGCATAATTTTTTCGACACATTTTACTTGGCGCAATCGCCGCAACACCCTTGCCAAATGTATCCTATTATTCACCGTAATTCTAAAAACCACAGCATAATGCAAGCCGTCACGTTGTTCTACATGCATGTCTTCAATATTACCCTTGGCCTCTGCAATAGCTGCCGCTAACTCTGCCAATGCACCACGCTTATTCATCAATTGGATACGAATCAGGACAGAAAATTCACCATGCGCCTGTTCAGCCCATCGTAATGCCATAAAGCGATCGGGATGCCGTCGCAGCTTTGTCATCTGCGGGCAACGTTCACGATGCACTAAAATACCTTTGCCGATATTGATCACACCCACAATGGGGTCACCAGGCAACGGATAACAACATGTCCCGAAGCTAATTAACATACCTTCAGTCCCTTTAATCAGCAAAGGCATCGCTTCATTCGGTTGCGCTTGGATATCATTTTCAACGGTTTTAGCCACGACAGCAATACGCTGTGCCACTAATATGGCTACCCGATTACCTAAGCCAATCTCTTCTAATAAATCATCGAAGGATCCCAATTGAGTTTCTTTCAATAAAAAATCCATCACCTGCCTCGATAATTTCCGAAGCATAATAGAATAACTCTCCAACGCTTTTTTCAGCAACTGCCGACCCAAAGCAATTGATTCGGCACGTTGTTGTAATTTCAGAAAATTTCGAATGCCCGTACGAGCTTTACTCGTCACCACAAAATCTAACCAAGCTGGATTAGGACGTCCTGTCGCGGACGTCACAACAGCGACCGTTTGTCCATTGAATAAAGGTGTCGATAAGGGCGCTAATTGGCGATCCACTTTCACGGCCACACACGCGTTGCCAATATCGGTATGCACTGCATAAGCAAAGTCAATGGGCGTTGCTCCACTCGGCAAGGCTTTAATCTCTCCTTTGGGGGTAAAAACATAGACTTCATCAGGAAATAAATTGACTTTTACGGTTTCAATAAACTCTAAAGGGTTACTCACATCGCTATGCATTTCCAGGAGACTTTTGACCCACGCTTCTGCGCGCAATTGAGAGCGTTTAGACACTTGGTCTCCCGTTTTATAGAGCCAATGAGCTGCAATACCTGTCGTTGCCATACGATCCATATCCACCGTACGAATTTGCACTTCAATAGGTAGACCATAAGGCCCAAATAGCGTCGTGTGCAAGGATTGATAACCATTTAACTTAGGAATCGCAATATAATCTTTAAAGCGTTCAGGTACAGGTTTAAACAAGCGATGTATAATGCCTAAAACGCGATAACACGTGTCCACGTCCAACACAATAATGCGGAAGGCATAGACATCCATAATTTCGTCAAAAGGCAAATGTTTACTATGCATTTTTCGATAAATACTATAGAGATGCTTTTCTCGTCCTTGGATACTTGAAACCGACAACTGGCTCTCATTAAACGCATGCTCTATGGTCCTTTCAATCAACAGGAGCATCTTTTTGCGATTACCTCGTGCATGTTTCACTGCATCCTTAATGACGCGATACCGCATTGGAAACAAGCCTTTAAAACCAAGCTCTTCTAATTCTACGGATAATTCACGCATCCCTAAACGTTTCGCAATGGGCGCAAAAATCTCCAAGGTTTCTTTGGCAATACGAGCACGCTTGTGCGCATGTAAAGAGCCAATCGTTCGCATATTATGTAATCGATCAGCGAGTTTAATAATAATCACCCGCAAATCTCTGGCCATCGCGAGCACCATACGACGAAAATTTTCAGCCTGAGCTTCGATGCGACTCACAAATGCCATTTGAGTCAGCTTCGTGACACCATCTACTAAATCCGCGATGGTGCTACCGAACTGAGAAGCGATCACCTGCTTATCCAGTGATGTGTCTTCTATCACATCGTGCAACAAACCCGCTGCTAAGGTTTGATAGTCCATTTTCATATCCGCTAAAATACAAGCTACGGCGACAGGATGAGTAATATAAGGATCCCCGGTCGAACGCCGTTGACCATGATGAGCAGCGAGGGCCACTAAATAAACTTTTTGCAGTTTTTCCATCTGCAAATCAGTTAAATAATCAGATTTTCTTCGTAGCTTTTTGAAAAGACGCACAAATTCTGCCCCAATGATAAAAGCTTATACCCCAGTATTTTGACACAAATATACTAAATAACTCTAGTCTGATTCGTTCACAGCCAAAACTCAAGGCAAGCTGCCATAGTATACAACTGATATACCAACAGTATAAAACATGGCATATATTAAGGATAGAAAATTGGATAGGACGCACACACCTTAGAAGAAAACGGTATACCCCCCACACATTGTCGAGGGGTACCGTTTCATGCTATCACATCCAGAATAAGGCCCACACCACCCATTTCTGTGTTAAAGAAGGCAGGTGTCGTATCGATGCAACAGCAACTTGGTAAACGATCATGAGGAAAAACATACCTCTCAAAGCAGGATCAAGGCTAAGAGATCTTCGATACCAGGTAACGTTAAAGCTCGCTATCCGGATCTCCCATATCGACATTATATCCCGCTGCTATTTCACGCAAAGCAATCACAGTTGGCTTATCATTATTAGCAGGCACCATGGGCTCAGCTTGACCAAGTTCCAAGGCATGCGCACGTCGCGCTGCTTTTAGTACTAAATCAAAGCGATTATCGACATGCTTAAGACAATCTTCAACGGTTACGCGTGCCATACGACTACCTCTTTATCTCACTAGTTTGTAACGACAGTCTCACATGACTGTATCAACGAATCATGATTTTACCGCTTTTTCAATAAATCTGCTAGAAGATATGACATTTTTTCGGCCTGTACGTCTCGCTGCAACCGTTCCGCCATCACAATAGATTGTAGATCAACTATAGCTTGGTCAAAACGATCATTCACGACTAAATAGTCAAATTCAGTATAATGCGCGATCTCTTCACGTGCCCGCGACAAACGATAAGCAATCACATCAGCATCATCTTGACGACGCTGCACTAAACGCTCATATAATACCTGACCGGATGGCGGCAAAATAAAGACTAATAATGCTGGAGGAAAGAGCTGTCGAATCTGACGCGCCCCTTGCCAGTCTATTTCTAACAGCACATCTCTTCCTACCTGCAGCTGAGCGTATATCCAGTCTCGTGCTGTCCCGTAATAATGGTCGTAAATAACCGCATGCTCTAAAAATGCACCCGCTTGTTTCATCTGCTCGAAGGTAGGCATATCCACAAAAAAATAGCTCTCCCCTTCTTTTTCTCGAGGACGTTTCGGGCGTGTCGTATAAGAAATAGAAATATCAATATTATCAATACGTTGCCTTAACTCATGAACCAGCGTTGTCTTGCCTGCGCCAGAAGGTGCTGCGATCACAAATAAATTCGCTTTATAGCCACAACGTTCAGACGCATGTGGCAATTTTGTATATTTACTCAATATTTTGGACCTGCTCTCGTATTTGATTAATATACACTTTCAAGTTAATGCCCGCCTGCACCATTGGAATGCTCGTTGATTTGCTATTGATCGTATTCACTTCACGATGCAATTCTTGCATTAAAAAATCTAGGCGTCTTCCAACCAACCCTCCGCTCTCGATGACCTGATAGGCGGTCGAGACATGGATCTCTATTCGTTGCAATTCCTCAGTAATATCTGTTTTTTGAGACAGCCAGACAATCTCTTGCGTCAATCGTGATGCATCAAGCTCCAATGAAGCCTCGTCGAAGCGAGCGCGAATTTTTTCTCGTAAGGCATGCGAACAAGCTGGGATATGTGCTTTAATTGAAGCAAGCTCCGTTTTAACCTTATCCAAACCTTCTAACAAATAGTCTTGTAGACGCGCTCCTTCTTGCTCTCGCACGCGTATGCAGGCTTCCAATGTACGGCGAAATAATGCCCAAGCCCACTCATGATCATGAGCACACTCAGCACCTTGATGCTCCTCCTCTAATAATAAGCCAGGCCAAGCTAAAATAGCCGTCGGATCCAAAACTAGCGGTATACCTGTTTTAGACAAAGCAGCAGCAACCGTCTGTAATTTTGATGATAGCTCATCCAGCAATGGGTGATGAATCTGCAAGGCAGGAGATTCCGTTTGGATACCACGAGTTTGCATCAACACTTCTAGCTTGCCTCGACGCACACAGGCTTGTATTGCTTGACGCAAGCCCGCCTCCAATCCGCGTAATGGTTCAGGCAAATGCACAATAATATCTAAATAGCGATGATTCAAAGCACGAATATCACAACTCAGTACACCGATAGGCGTATTTTCAATTTGATGCGCAAATGCTGTCATACTGGTAATCATGACAAACTCATACCTACGATTGATTCTCACAACTGCTAGACAGTTAAGAGATTACAGAGCCTCCCATGGTTCGAAACGCTCATATGGTTACAAATAACTCAAAGCAAAAGACACGACCCATAACTAGCATATATACCTATCTCACTTCAAGATGCGAAGCATGCACTTGAAGTGGCTCATCGCGATGGGGATGCTTAAGGGGACAACCGCGATTTTTCTTTTAAGTGGCTGAGCGAACATTTATTTTTCGCCAGCCATTAAAACAAAAGGTATACCGCTCGCAATCACCCACTTCGCATCTTCAATCGCGAATCGCGAGCGGTATATACCACAGATGCATACTTTGTATAGTAAAGACCTTATGAAGCACCCCCCCCCTACCGCTTAAAAGAGTTGCATCATAACACACATAAGAAAATGACCAGAAGCCCCTTTAGAGTTTTTAAAAACACCCAGGTCATGACGAGCTCTTATGAGCTCATAGCCAATGACACGCGGGACCACAATCTACGAGAGCACATCGACATAAGCATTCAGCCCAATAGCTTTTATGATAGTCATCTGAACGTCATCAACTTAGAGTCATATTCGCGAGCGGTATATTAATTTCCAATCGACACCATCTAATCGCTCTACCAAAAAGAGCAAAACTATAACATGCTAACAAGCCCACCTCATCAAAAAGCATCAGCTACGGTCAGTAAACTCAAATTTTATACCATCATCGCTAAACGGATCAGCCACAACGCAACTGCAGCATAGATACCTGCCACGACATCATCCGCCATGACTGCAAATCCTGCTGGACCTTGCCGCTCTACCCATCGTATGGGCCACGGTTTCCAAATATCAAAGACACGAAATAGCACAAAACCCATCACCACAAAAAGCAGATTCTGTGGCATCGCGATCATCGTTACCAAAAACCCCACACCTTCATCAAAGACAATAGCCGAGTGATCCGGTTCCCCTAATTCACGACCCGCTATGCCACATAACCCTATCCCAATCACAAATAATACAACCACAACAATGAGATAAGCCCACAA
>JABABH010000102.1 GCA_014238325.1 Coxiellaceae bacterium
CATTCGAGATGCCATAGACTGCCATTTATCACAAAAAACACAGAATGATAGAGCTACTTTCCATCAGGCGATGCGTGAGGAAAAAGCTCGGCAGCCACTAACAGACTTATCGGCAGATCAAAGGAAACGCATCAATCTGCTAGGTGATTGGTTTGAATGGATAGGTTATAAAGGCCTGATTTATTCAAGCCATCCTAGAGTTTGGAGGGATACGCCACCACCTCTTCAGGATTATATTTGTACTCACTATGACCAGATGCGTATTTTAATCGAAGCTGCGAAAAAGTACCCAGATGATTTAAGTTGGTCAGATATAAGGGATATAGGAGTCAATAGGTTTCACTTGTTAGTCTCACATCTAAAAGTGGTGACCCTCTGCTTAAAGCGTATGCCTTTCAATTATTTGTTGCAAATGGATGATGCTCCCTTATTGATGCACTTATTGTGTTTAGAAGGTGAGCCGGGGATCGTGACATTGATCCAAGAAGGTCATTTGCATCCCAGCTTGTTTATGAAGGCTTCAGAGGATTGTATAGAAGCGTGGGTACGTGGATGGAAGGATCATCAGGAGAGCTTCGTCTCATTGATTGACAACACGCAAGATGTTTTATGCTGGGCAAGCATCTCAGCTGAAGCGTTTGAATGTTTATTACACCATCAAGAAGCATGGTGCCTCTTAGAGGCTTTTCCATACTTCTGTTCGTCGCGGCCGGAACGCTATATGCCTGTCGTGATGCGTATGCTGGAAGCTCCTATTGAGCAGGTTCAGCCCATATTACAAGCCTTGCAACAGCAGAGGATCTTTCTCACTTCCCTTCCGCCTGCATTCCTACCTTGGGTAGATGCATGGTGTACTGATTCAACGAAGCTGGATGCCATGATGAAAGACACTGAAGATTGGCTACCGTGGACAGCATTATCGGTCAAGGAATTTGAGTATGTCTGGCATCATCAAGCTGAGTGGGCGGCTTTCAGGAAGCGCTATGCAACATTAAAGAAGGATTGGGTAGAAGCCAGTAGAGACTCGATCTTCAATCTTTTTTCTCACCGTCAAGAAGTCGAAGCTTTATTAAAACAGTTACCGCATAGTCAGGCCTATTTCCTAAAACGAGTGGGAGAGATTCAAGTAGAGCGGCTTTCCAAGTTTGATTCGTGGGCACCACTCCCCGATCTGCCGATTGATTGGTCGAATCCCCAAGATCCAGTGCGATTAGCATTATTAGAACACGAAGAACAATTAAAAAAGCGTGATACCTTACTCCGGCGTTTTGCAACGTGGACGATGGAGGTTAAACACTGGCCCGGGCCTTTTAAGATGATTCTCCAACAACTGCATAGCGATATGCACGCATGGGTGGAGAGGAAGAATCATCTTGGAAACCCCTGCCTTTCCAGAGCCCAAAAAGATCATCTGGAACGGAAGATCATTTGGCCTTTGATCGAAGGTAGTATGGAGACGGGTCTATGGCTGACGTATGGCCGCTATATTCCAGGGACTATAGAGGCAGCCCAGCTGTCGCATGATACTCCATCGCTCTACCTAGGTGAATTAATTAAGGATCTCATAGAGCTCGCTCATGTTCTGAATCAAGTGTTTCCCGATGGGGTACCGTCTTATTATGAGCGAGCTTTGAATGTATTTTGGGATTACTCCTTCTTTCCAGATCCGTACGATGAGCTATCTCAAGGTTCGTTTCGAAGAGGAGCTATTATGGATGAATTTCAGGAACGCCTTAGGTGGGCTGTACGGTTTAGCGATTGGTTTAAAGCAGGGCACCTTGGCTTTTGTGATTGGTTAGTGACGAGAGGCAATGCTGTTCATGCGATTCCTCTGTTCATTATGGAGAGAGAAAGTTGTTTAAATCAACATGTGATCCATTGTTATGCTTGGGAATGGTCTAGATCGCTGCCTCTTTTCTGGGCGATGTTGTTTCTTAATTTATTCGTTTTTATGGTATGCCCGCCGGTTCTATTGGTGCGACTGATCCTGCATATCCAATCTCCGGATCGTTACCCTGATATTTTTTGGGGGCCTAAAAATTCAAAGGTAGCGCCTCAAGCTCAGCAGTGTCAACAAGTCATCAAAGCATTAAAGCGGGTCTATGAACGCTATACTGATGAGAAGGCGTATGGGCTATCGAAAAAGGCGATGGATACCCCATGCTTGGAAGTGCGCTCTGAGGCGGTGGCTTGGATGAAGGAGGAAAAACGTTGCCATGCTGAGGCGATCAATAAGCTATTACAAGCCTTACCGCATCTTGCGCCGAATTTTGAAGCATGGGTGGTGCGTTTCAGGTCTGAGCATAAGCCGGGTCATACCGTGAATTGGAACGATCCATCGGATCCGTTCGTCAGCAGC
>JABABH010000103.1 GCA_014238325.1 Coxiellaceae bacterium
AAGAAATTCTACCTACATTTACAAGAGATCTCTTACAGGTATATGAGCGATTCTCTTGTAGTTAATCCAAAGAATATTAGTTATACTCCTTTTCGAATAGGGACATGGCTCTTAGATTAGCTTGGAGCTTGGTGAAAGGACTCACCCCTATTTTTGAAAAAGATTCATGAATGATCATATCATAGCATGCCATGAATTTAGACAAGCTCAAGCAGAAAATTGACGCACCATAGTGGTCAATATTTTAACGCAGTAAACGTTCTACATCATGAGTGATATCGTTTAGCATGGCGTGATTACATCACTCAATTTTACTGAAATGATGTTGAGGCGTTAATTTGCTTTTAACGCTTTCCATGGATCACCACTGAGTTTTGGTAGAACATCGAGAAATAAAATTTTGTACGCTTCTTCTATCTGATATTGTTTTACCTGGTCTTGGGACAACAGCGGATTGATATCAGCATTAAAAGCTGGATTATCTTTTTTTAGTGATAAATTCTTCTCAAACTCAGCGCGTGATACCTGTGTATTTTCACCTTTCATGTAGCGTTGAAAAATAGCGATGGTGTTTTGAACATTCACTCCAGTGACTTGATGAATGGCATACCAAAAATCATATAAATCTCTTCCCTTCTTACGTTGATATAGGGCACGTAATTTTGTAGCTAACAACTCCTCTATGGAATAAGTCAGAACCATGACTTCCCCTTGAAACCATCTGTTGCTGACTGAAAATGGTACTTTTAAATGTGGCTCAACATTATTATGTTCACGAGTATTAATTTCAATTTTTACCTTACGGTGAATAATGGGTTCAATTTCGGTTTGAAATCGATAATAAAGCGTAAAGCGACCTTGGCTTTGTTTCCAGCTGGGTTTTCCTAACCAATGATCTAAACAATCACGTATTGCTGTGATGGTCTCTCCTATCAACTCTGCCTTGGCTTGTACAAAATCCAAGTCTTCACTGAAACGCCCTGCTCTTTTAAAAAACAACTTATGTAAGGCCGTACCACCACGAAATGCTAAACCCTCACTGATCAAAGGGCTTCTATATAACTCGCACAGTGCGCGAGAGAGCACAAGATCATGTTCAACTTGATCAAAATTAGCCCAAGGCGCCGTGTTACGCCAAGAAATAATTTCAGCTTGTGGGATCATATCTCATCTGACTCCAGTTGTTCATTCACTTCAATATGCCATCGCTGGTTATATTCAATAATAGGTTCGCTGCTAGATAGCACCAGCAATCGTCGAGAGGTCTTTTTCTTGTTTAATTGGTTTTCCAAAGGTAATACATCAATCGGTAATGGCAGTACATCTAGTAAATACCCCAGCCGCTGCGCAGCAGTAATTTCTACATCACCATTTTTCAAAAGATCAGCCAATTTTTCAGCATCCAACTGCTCTACGAGTTCACATAATACAGTAGCAACATGATTCACTTGACCAGCCGAACTCATATAACGAACTAAATCAAACGCCGTCATTTCTGGCGTTGACACGTGTATTGTTCCTGACATGGTTTTTTTCAATTGGTAGAAAGACGGCCGGATGCTGTTTTTACCAATAAACTCTATAAAAACCTGTCCTACAGTAATATTCCTGGTTGGTTTATTAGTCATGACTTGAAAAGTCATGGGTTGCTGATGGGCTGCGCCATGTAATGCAGCAGCTGTTAATAATCCTACATAATATTGCTGATCAAAATACCTCATAAGCACATCGATAAACCAAACAGCAGGCAAGGCACCAATGGCGCGGTGCTCTGGTGGAACAATAATAAAAAAATCACCTCTCACCCGTTTTAAAATACCTTTTACTGACAAACGATAGGCGGCAAGTTTAAATGCCTCATCACTGACGTTTAATGTTGCAATGGCTTCCCTTCTGGATAACCAATACTGCCCATCCATTCTGAGATGATCTAAATAGGCCGATAAGGTTGAAATTCTCTCTTTCATTCGCAAATGGTATCATAAATAGAGCCTTTTTGAAAATAAAAAAGCTCAGATGGCAGGATACCGCGGATTCGCAACGGGTTCGATTACAACCAAACGCTTGTGAACAGAGGAAGCATCACCTTATGGCTTAATCAAGCTGTGCTTCATGCTTGGTCGCTTCTACCCACCCGCAAACCAGGGCAACCGTATGCTTATTCAAATGTCGCCTGTACTGCTTATCTTTTAACAGGTTTTTGTCTCAATGTCCCTGGCACAGAGGGTAAGTCGTCCGATATTCCTGTGTGACGCAACCAGTGTACAGTCGCTTCGGATAACGATTTTGATTCGTCGTTAAAACCTTCTTGAGTCATGTACTCGATGGCCTTGTCAAAGCATGCCTGTACGAGCACACGGATTTGTCGGCTGCTTTCAACACCACCTTGACCAATGAGTTTATGGATTAGGGGCTCTGTTTCTCCTGCAAGTGGTAGGGCTGGTGTGAGCCCTCGATGATGCCGGTATCGAGCCAGCGCTCCTAACATCGCCTCATTGACAGTAATGTCACGCTCTTTATTTCCCTTGTCAACAGTTTTAAACCACCAGTTTTCTTGACTGTCTTGATAAAAATGCCCCATCTGAGGTTCCCAGCATGAGGTTGTGGTGAGTTCTGAAATACGCAAGTACATAAGATATAACGCCGACATAACAAATAGGGTTCATTCATATTTGTTATGATTACTGTTAGCCATTTTCTCCGCCGTTTCAATGACAAATCCCCATTGCAGACTGGTGAGGCGACGGATTTGGCGTTTGCTTGGTTGCTGACGGATGAATTTACTCTTTTGGCGAATTTGCACGACAGGGTTAATTTCGCCAAGCCCTTCGCGAATAAGATAATTGTAAAAGCTGCTGACTGAGACAAACAGCGATTGCAACGCCTTTTGTGAAAACTCGTAATCAGCAATATCAGGCTTGGCCCCACCTTTGGTGGCAGATTTCTTTGTTGTGGCGACAAAGAGTCGCCAGTCTGGGTTAGGGACACGTTCATCACCGCGATTCATAAAACGAGCGACTTTTTTGGTGCCAATCCAAGCTTCAGGAGGGTTCTGGCAGAACGTGATATAGGATTCGATATCAGACCGACGCAGTTCTAATAGCGATTTCTTGACTACAAACCACG
>JABABH010000104.1 GCA_014238325.1 Coxiellaceae bacterium
AACACGGGCACCGCCCATCGCTGCTTTGCTCGAACCAGCCGATCACTACAGCGAAATGGCATAATCGATGATCAATGGCGCATGGTCCGAGAAACGCTGATCCTTATATATCGTGGCCGATGTGACGGCTTTCTGCAGATCGGGGGTAATGATCTGATAGTCTATCCGCCAACCTACATTGTTATCCCAAGCGCGACCTCGATAAGACCACCAAGTATATTCATCCACCTGCTGATTAACGACACGAAATGCATCAACAAAGCCCAGCTCAGAAAACAGGCTATCTAGCCAAGCCCGCTCTTCTGGTAAGCAGCCAGAGCTATTTTGATTCGCTTTAAAGTTTTTAATATCGATTGAAGTATGTACAATATTCCAATCACCGCAGATAATAAAAGATTGCTTCTGTTCTCTAATATGTGCCAAGACCTGTTGATAATACTCCATATACTTAAATTTAATCGCTTGTCGATGCTCACCACTGCTACCCGAGGGCATATACAAAGAAGCTACACATAAGTCTCCAAAATCCGCTTGGATATAACGACCCTCTTGACTCGCTATAGGCCAATCTAGAGATTTGGTCACGCGATCAGGTTCTTGGCGAGAAAAAAGGGCCACTCCGCTGTATCCTTTAATTTCTCCTGGATGATAATAACAATGATAGCCAGGTAGATCATAGCTGGTCGCTTTTAGCACGGATGCATCAGCTCGAACTTCTTGCAAACAAATCACATCAACTGCTTCAGATTCCAACCACTTAAAAAAGCCTTTGCGTGCGGCTGCACGGATGCCATTCACATTACAAGTTATAATACGCATATACGGTCCTGAAATAAATATTGATGAAGCCAATACTGATGATCACCCAACAACAAAAGGCATACCATCCATAGCATGCGATAGAAACGTGACATCAGTAAGACATCACCCTATAATCATGTGTCTCTTTGAACCATAACACCACGGTTTTGGATACCCTATGCTCACACCAACAGATATCGCTCAATTATTATTAGCTATCAAAGCGGTCACCATCAACACCCAAGAGCCTTTTCAGTACACATCGGGTATGCTATCGCCTATCTATTGTGATAATCGAAAAATTATCTCTTACCCTACGCAAAGAAGTCAAATTATTCAAACCTTTCTCAGTCTCATCAAGCAAAATCATCTCGATGCGGATGTGATTGCTGGGACCGCAACAGCGGGTATTCCACATGCTGCCTGGATTGCCGACCATCTCAATCTGCCCATGGTCTATGTCCGCAATCAAAAGAAAGCACACGGTAAGAAAAAAAATATCGAAGGTCAACTACAACCAGGACAACGAGTATTACTCATAGAAGACTTAATCAGCACGGGACAAACCACCATCAACGCCTCAGCATCCTTACGAGAAGCAGGGGCCATCGTGCATGATTGCGTTGCTATTTTCAGTTATCAGTTTCCACTCACTCAAGCTGCATTATCAACCGCCCATATTAAAACGCACTTATTGTCTCACTTTATGCCGCTGATAGATACCGCCCTAACAGAACACTATCTGAATCAAGAAGAAAAAGCAGCCGTATTAGCCTGGCAAAAAAATCCTACTGATTGGTCGCGGCAATATCACAAGGCTAAGACACGCTAACACCACCCCTCCCCCCCCACCAAGCTACCTCAATCGGAACCTCCTATTCTAGCACGCTGGTGTTCTATCTAAAGGCTTTTTTACGAGGTCTTAATACGATTGAAAGCTATATCAATACATCTTAGATATCTATTCTATATCCATTCCACTTCAAGCTGCGAAGTGGTTTATTGCGAGCGGTATACCTTGGTTTTGATGGCTGGCGAAAAATAAAGGTTCGCTCAGCCACTTAAGGGGACAATCGTGGTTGCCCTCTTCAGAATCCCCATCTTGATGAGCCACTTCAAGGGCATGCTTCGCATCTTGAAGTGGCATGGGTATACCTGCTTGCTCTAAGTGACACTGATATTTAAGCTCTTAATTTTCTATAGACTACTTCCTCCATATAGGAAATATCAAATCTTGTTTATTTCCAGAATCAAAATTCAAAAAGAAACCTTGATCCAGCATATTTTCATTTTGAGCAGACCTCACCTTAATCACTGTATAGCATGATAAAAACTAAGGCAGTATTCTTTTAATTAAAACTATTTATAAAAATATCACAAAAAGCTGCAAGAGTTATGAATTTTGAAGAAGAATTACGAGAAGC
>JABABH010000105.1 GCA_014238325.1 Coxiellaceae bacterium
AGAAAAAGGAGAGGGGTAGGCGCCACCCACCCTACGCACGGTGAGAAACAGCCTACCCTCCTTAGATACTTAGTCCTTATCTTCGTTGTTATGATCTTTCATCTGCTCTTTTAACAAATCGCCCAAGGTTGTTTTAGTGGGTGCATATGGAGCAGGCGAGCGAGAAGTTTTACGCTCTGTTTTTGGTGGCTTTTCCAAGGATTTGTGGGAAAGTGAAATAAGTCGGGTCTTCCGATCGACATTAATGACTTTTACCTCTAAAGTATCTTCCACTTTCACCTCTTCTGTGAGATCTTTAGGAGGAATTGCAGCATAATGCTGCGCACGCATTTGCCCAGTCACCCCATCTGCTAAGTTTAAAATAGCTTGCTTAGCATCAACCGATACCACAGTTGCCGTCATAATATTTTCTAAATTTTGGCTATCTAAAAATTCAATAAATGGATCCGAGGTGAGTTGCTTAATACCCAGAGAAATTCGTTCTCGATCTGGATCAATAGACAAAATCATAGCTTCTATCGTATCACCTTTTTTATAATGACGAATCGCATGTTCCTGACGTTCAGACCAAGAAATATCAGACATATGGACTAAACCATCTATATTCCCTTCTAAGCCAATAAAGATACCAAAATCGGTAATGGAATGAATTTCACCAGAAATTTTATCATCCTTCTTATATTTTTCGGCAAATTCTTGCCAAGGATTTGCATGGCACTGTTTAATGCCCAAGGAAATACGTCGTCGGCCTTCATCAATATCTAAAATCATCACTTCAATTTCTTCGTCAGATTGAGTAACTTTGCTTGGATGAATATTTTTATTGGTCCAATCCAACTCTGACATATGGACCAAACCCTCTATACCTTCTTCCAACTGCACGAAGCATCCATAATCAGTAATATTCGTTACCGTTCCAAATACACGCATGCCAGGTGAATAACGCCTTTCGATATTAGTCCAAGGATCACCAACCAATTGCTTCATACCTAGAGAAATTCGTTCTTTCTTGCGGTCAATCCTTAAGATCACTAAACGCAATTCGTCACCGATCTTTAACATTTCGTCAGGATGCTTCATGCGTTTCCAAGAAATATCAACAATATGCAATAAACCATCAACGCCGCTTCCTAAATCAATAAAAGCACCATATTCAGTGATATTTTTGACGATACCTGTCAGTAGATCACCTTCTTTCAAGGCTTCTAAACGTGAAGAACGTTCTGCACTATTCTCAGCCTCCATAACAGCACGACGGGAAAGCACCACATTACTGCGACGCTTATCCATTTTGATAATTTTAAATTCTAATTCTTTATTTTCTAAGTAAGTAGCATCTCTTACGGGTCTCACATCAGCTAAGGAGCCCGGTAAAAAGGCATGAATAAAATTCGTATTATCATTGATTTTAATGGAGACAGTAAATCCTCCCTTTACACGATCGATAATAGTACCATGAACGATAGATTCGTCTTTATAAGATTTTTCTAAATAGACCCAGTCTTTTGCACGACGTGCTTTCTCATGTGATAAACAGGTTTCACCGAATCCATTGTCGGTAGTTTCAATAATAACATCGACCGTATCCCCCACATGCACCTCTTCGTGCTGGAATTCAGAAATGGGGATAATACCTTCAGATTTTAGGCCTGCATTAACAACAATATAATCGGATCGAATTTCAACAATAACCCCAGTTATAAGGGCACCTGATTCGAAATTTATATGCTCACAGCTTGCTTGCAATAGGTCTGCAAATTTCTCAGTCATCATAGATTATTAGTTTCATATCAAAAATAGCGAAGCTGACTATTTTTATGGTTAATCGCATTCCAAAGAACACGAGTTAATATTCACTTTGTACTTCAATAAAGAAAGCTCAAAGCGCCCTTCTTTTGCCATATGCCTCAATATGACGTATTACCGCTCGATAGACCCCTTCTGCATCTAAGGACGTTGTTTCCAAACATATCGCATCAGGTGCCGAACGGCTTGGCGAAAACGTTCGATTTGAATCACGACTATCGCGTGATTGCAAACTCGCCTGAATGTCGCGCAGGCTAACATTAATACCTTGTGCTTGCAACTGCTGGTAACGACGTTGTGCACGTTTTAATCGTGTGGCCTCTAAATAAAATTTTAAGATGGCATCAGGAAACACCGTATTGCCCATATCT
>JABABH010000106.1 GCA_014238325.1 Coxiellaceae bacterium
CCACTCACAGCTATGTCAATATGACAATTAAAAGGTTTAAAAGCCAATTTTTCGGCCATGGCTGCTATCGGATTATCTTCAACGATTAGAACAGAAGCCGTTGCATCCTGAGCCAATACTGATCTCTTCTCTTTTAAAAGGTTTGTATCAGCAGCAAGCTTAGTAGATACTGGAACACGTATCGATTGTCTAACTCGATCCACATGATCAGAAATAGTCAAGGGAAAGATCATCGTAAAACAAGTACCCCTGCCTACTTCACTTGCAACATTGATAGTACCTTGAATCGCTTCAATATAACGTTTCACCGTATATAATCCAAGACCAGACCCTTTATATACTCCCTCATAAGAGGGCGTGAGTCGAGAAAAATGTTCAAAAATTTCATCGAATTTATCTTCTGGAATACCGATACCGGTGTCTTTTACCTGAATTTTTAATTTTATAGTTTGGCCCATAGCAGGATCTGTAATATCTTCGTGCAAGCTAACACCTATCCTGACTTCACCCTTTTCTGTAAATTTTAATCCATTACCGATAAGATTAAGCAAAATGCGATCTAAATAAATACGAGAACCCTTTAAATAACGCGGTACTAACGGGTCCATATCATAGGATAACCCTAGTTGTTTATGTTGTGACGTGGGTTGAAATAGTTCAATATTATGACTCAATAGGTCATGTAAATCGAATGATTCCACATGCTTATCAGAAGCGCCAGATTCTATTCGAGTCACTTCTAAGATTTCATTACACAACTGCAAAAGCTCGTGGGTTGCTCCTATCAAAAAATGACCATCACGCTGAACAGTTTCAATCATATCTTTTAATGCTATGGAGCTTCGTTGAGCATCTGTATCGTTTATGGATGACTTAGCTTGATCAGCCGTATATAACATATCTTGAACCATACCCAACATGCCCGTGATGGGGGTACGGAGATCGTGACTCATATTTGCAATAAATTCGGATTTGGAGCGACTAGCTATTTCAGCGCGCTTTTTTGCGCTCGATAATTCTGTTACATCGGTAAATAGTCCAATAACACCTACTACCTTTCCACGATCAATAATAGGCCGTTTGCTGACAATTGTAATTAATAATTTTCCATTTGGGAAAGAAAGTATTTCCTCCTTATTAGCAACCAAGCGCCCTGCCATGGTCTCTTTGTCATCTTTTTGAAAATGTTCTGCTGCATGTCCTGTAGACTGCCAATCAAGGTCGTAATCTGTCTTTCCAACTAATTGTTCAGGGCTTTCAAAGCCAACTAAATTTGCAAAGAGCTTATTAGATCCTAAATAAATAGAATTATTATCCTTCCAAAATATAAATTGTGGTATTGATTCAGCAATATTGCCTAAAATTGAACTTGTATTATGAAATGATTGTTCATATTTATTTGATTTTTTTATAATATTTTGAATTTCCTCTTTCGTGTATTCTTTTTGAAATTTCATGTATTGATTCCCGCTCTGCTTTTATAGGTAAAGAGATTCTTAATCCATCAACTCTCAATTATACTTAAATAAAATTTTATTTATATTACCGTAACTACTCACCCATTGTCGCTAACCATTTTCTAAAACGACCATACTCGAGTATAGTATGGTTGCATAATTAAAGTTTAGCAGGATGATGAAGCATACCCAGTTGAGTCATGAGACGTAATGCTTTGCATCGAAGGTTGGCTTCAGTCATTTTAATGCTGCTTCGAGCTGCCTCAGCTAGGCTACGGCATGTTTCTCAATGCAAAATCAGCTAGTCTTTTTAAGAAAATATTAAGATATCCTTTGAAAATATCCTCCCTCCTTATGTTTAATAAAATTTTCATATAAACTCATCCCACTTCAAAATGCGAAGCATGCACTTGAAGTGAGCCATCAAGATGGGGATTCTTAAAGGGAAAACCGCGATTTTCCTCTTAAGTGGCTGAGTGAACATTTATTTTTCGCCAGCCATGAAAACAGACATATACCGCTCGCAGTAATCCACTTCGCATTTTCATTCGCGAACGGTA